>NZ_LZJM01000209.1:0-9127 GCF_001667665.1 Mycobacterium sp. E342 | reverse complement strand
GCCAGGAAGAAGTGGCGGTCGACCAGGAAGTACTCCTGCTCCGGTCCGCAGAAGGACACCACCTTGTTCAGGTCCTGGTGGCCGAACAGCTTCAGGATGCGTTCGGCGTGGATCCCCATCGCCTGCTGGCTGCGCAGCAGCGGCGTCTTGTAGTCGAGCGCCTCGCCGGTCATCGACACGAAAACCGTTGGGATGCACAGCGTGTTTCCGTTCGGGTTCTCCAGCACGTAGGCCGGGCTGGTCACGTCCCAACCGGTGTAGCCGCGCGCCTCGAAGGTGCTGCGCAGCCCGCCCGAGGGGAAGCTGGAGGCGTCCGGCTCGCCCTGGATCAGGGTCTTGCCGGCGAATTCGGCCAGCGTCTGCCCGTCGGAGACGGGTTCCAAGAAGCTGTCGTGCTTTTCGGCGGTCAGCCCGGTCATCGGGTAGAAGACGTGCGCGTAGTGGGTGGCGCCCTTCTCCAGCGCCCAGTCCTTCATGGCGACCGCGACGGCATCGGCGACGGCCGGGTCCAGCTTGGCGCCCTTGTCGATCGTCGCAACGACGGACTTGTACACGGCCTTGGGCAGCCGTGCCTGCATCTCCGCCTTGGTGAAGACGTTGGACCCGAAGATCTCACCCGGCAGTTCGCCCGCGACGAAGCTGACGGCGGGAGGGATGTATGCCTCGACGTTGTTGATCGCCTGCAGGCGGACTGCGTTGCCGCTCAATGGAATTCCTATCGCCAAAGCCCACGACTTGTGGACCGGCTCACTTTAGGAACTCTCGATGGCGAATTTGTTACGCCCGCGTCACCGGTATCGCCGCGATGGTTTCAAACAGAAGACGCCCCATAGTCGCGGTGGTCGGGCTGGTCGACGTCCCCGACCGTCAGCGGCAACGCCAGCTCCTCGAGCGGGCGCCGTTCGGCGGCGATGCCGAGCCACAACTCGACCAGGCCCGCGATCGCCATGACGGCGGCGCCGGTGAGGAAGGACCACAGCACCTGGCCGCGCTGCCCGGAATTGATCAACTGCCCGAACAGCAACGGGCCGGTGATGCCGCCGATCGCGGTTCCCACCGCGTAGAAGAACGCAATGGCCAGTGCCCTGGTCTCCATCGGGAAGATCTCGCTGACCGTCAGGTAGGCCGCGCTAGCGCCCGCCGAGGCCAGGAAGAACGCGACCGCCAGGACGCCGATGAACGCCCAGACGCCACCCGTCTGGGTTACGAACAGGATCGCGAGCACGACGGCCACGACCGCGGAGCCGAGGTAGGTGGCCGTGATCATCGGCTTGCGCCCGATGCTGTCGAACAGGTGCCCGAGCGCCAGCGGCCCGACGAAGTTGCTCAGGGCCCACAGGATGAAAAACAGCGGAACCTTCCCCGACGGCACCCCATAGAACCCACTCAACAGCGTGCCGAGGTTGAACGTCACACCGTTGTAGAGGAAAGCCTGCCCGGTGAACAGCGCCAGCCCGAGGATCGCGCGCCGCGGGTAGAGCTTGAACGCCACCCGGGCGATCTCGCGGAAGGAGATCGTCTCGCGTTGGCGGATCTTCAGCTTGCGGCCCCGCGGCTCGGGCAACGGCTCACCCGTTTCCTGCCGCACCGCTTCCTCGATCTCGCCGACTACCCGCTCGGCCTCCTCGTCGCGACCGTGGATGAACAACCAGCGCGGGCTCTCCGGGACGTTGCGCCGCACGAGCAGTACGAAGATGCCGAAGATGGCGCCGACGCCGAAGGCGAGCCGCCAGCCGATGTTGGGCGCGAAGTGCGACGTGTCGAGCAACACGAGCGCACCGGCCGCGCCCGCGGCGGAGCCGAGCCAGTACGTGCCGTTGATGATCAGGTCGACGCGGCCGCGCAGGCGGGCGGGGATCAGCTCGTCGATGGCCGAGTTGATCGCGGCGTATTCGCCGCCGATGCCGGCGCCGGTGAAAAACCGCGCGACGAAGAAATACCAAGGGGCGAAAGCGAAGGCGGTGGCCACGGTGGCCACCAGGTACACGGCCAGGGTCAGCATGAACAGATTGCGCCGGCCGAACCGGTCCGTCAGGTGCCCGAAGAACAGCGCGCCCAGGCAGGCGCCCGCGATGTAGAACGCGGCCGCCAGGCCGATCTGCGCCGCGTTCAGGTCGATGCCGCTGCCCTTTTCCGTCAGGCGAGCGGACACGTTGCCCACCATCGTGACCTCGAGCCCGTCCAGGATCCACACCCCGCCCAGCCCGATGACGACGCGCCAGTGGAATCGCGACCAGGGCAGCCTGTCCAACCGCGCCGGCACGTGCGTGGTGATGGTCCCGGTTTGCACGCTTCCGCTCATCTGGCTCCTCTCTGAGTGATCTTCAGAATTACCCAAGCGAAGCAGATGGCAAGCCTCAGCCGCGGTCGGCGCGCGACTCCTCGGGTGTCCAGGCGGCCGGCTGACCCGGGTGGCCGGGGAACAGGAAGTCGATGAAAGCCGCGGCCGTGGGCTGTGGTTCGTGGTTGGCCAGCCCCGGCCGTTCGTTGGCCTCGATGAAGGCGTATTCGGCGCCGGTGACGTCGGGCACCAGCAGGTCGATGCCCGTCACGGGAATGCCGATCGCCTCGGCCGCGGTCACCGCGACGCGGCACAGTTCGGGATTGACCACGGCGGTGACGTCGTGGATGGTGCCGCCCTGGTGCAGGTTGGCGGTGCGGCGGACGCGGAGGCGGCTGCCCTGGGGCAGCACGTCGTCCAGCGCCCAGCCCGCCTCCGCGACCGTCGCCTCGGTGAGGTCGTCGAGCGGGATGCGGGACTCGCCGGCGGTGGCCGCGGAGCGCCGCCGGCTTTCGGCCGCGATCAGGTCCCGGATGCTGTGCTCCCCGGTCCCGATGATCTCCGGCGGCATCCGCAGCGCGGCGGCGACCACGCGACCGTCGATCACCACCAGCCGAAGGTCGTCGCCCTGTACCCGCTGCTCGATCAGCACGTCCGGGTATTGCTCACGCGCGCGGGCCAGGGCGTCGGCGAGGTCTTGCGGACCGTTCTCGGTGGTCACGCCGACGGTGATGCCCTTCCCCTGTTCGCCGCGGGTCGGTTTGACGACCACCTCGCCGACCTCGGTGAGGAAGTTGTAGTCGCCCTCGTCGAACGTGGCCAGGCGGGCGCGCGGCACCGTGATGCCCGCCTCGGAGACGAGGCGGCGCGTGCGGCGTTTGTCGTCGCAGCGGCACATGGCGACCGCCGAGGTGTACTCGGACAGCGATTCGCGGGTCACCACGCTGCGGCCGCCGTGGGTGAGTCGCATCTCGCCGGTCTCGGCGTCGAGCACCTCGACCCAGATGCCGCGGCGCAGCGCCTCGTCGGCGATGATCCGCGCGTAGGGGTTGAGGTCGTCGATCGTCTCGGGCGGCGGGCTGAACAGCGGCTCGTTGATCGCGTTCTTGCGCTTGATCGCCAGCACCGGGACGCGGCGGAAGCCGAGCTTCTCGTACAGGCCGATGGCGGCGGCGTTGTCGTGCGCGACCGACAGGTCCATGTAGGCGCGGCCCGCATTGCGGAAGCGCTCGGCCAGCGCCCGGGTGAGGGCCGCGCCGATCCCGGGCAGTCCGGCCGCGGGGTCGACGGCCAGGGTCCACAGGCTCGACCCCTGCTCGGGATCGGAGAACAGCAACTCGTGGTCGACGCCGGTGACGGTGCCCACCACGGCGCCGTCCGCGTCCCGCACCGCCAGCAGATACGTCACCGCCGGCACGTTCAGGTGGTTGTTCCAGATGACGTCGACGCCGGCGGGCACCATGCCGCAGCGCACGTAGACCCGGTTCATGGCATCGGCGTCGACCGGGTCGTTCAGTGTCCGCACGGTGATGCCCAGCGGTGGCGTCGACAGATCCTCCGGCGCGGCGTCGGCGAAGCGCAGGCGATAGGTGTGGCTGGGATCGATGAAGAGCTCGGTCGGCGCCTCGGCCACCACCACGTGGGATTCGCGGGCGTAGATGCAGATGTCGCGGCGCCCGGGGCCCTCCCGGCGCAGCGCCTCCACCAGCTGCTCGGAGTCGGCGAAGGTCTGGCCGAAAATGAGCCGGCCCCAGCCCAACTCGAGCTCGACATCCTTGGCCATCGCCTCCACCAGCTCCGGCGGCGAGGCGTCGTGCAGGCCCATCGTGATCGCCTCGGTGTGGTCGCCGGGGGGATCGGCCACGGTCATGCCACCGGACCCGTGATGCCGTGCCGTTGCAGCCAGAGTTCGAGCAGGGCGATCTGCCACAGTTCGTTGCCGCGCAGCGGGGTCAGCTTGCTGTTGGGGTCGGCCAGCAGGGCGTCGACGGCCTCCGTGCGGAACAGGCCGCGCTCCTTGGCCACCGGCGCATACAGCGCGTCGCGCACCATGTCGAGGTAGGGCCCCTCCAGGTGGGTCAGCGCCGGGACGGGGAAGTAACCCTTGGGCCGGTCGATGACCGCGGAGGGAATCACCCGCCGCGCGGCCTGTTTGAGGACACCCTTGCCCTCGTGCGCGATCTTCAGCTCCGGCGGGCAGGTCGCCGCCAGCTCGACGAGCTCGTGATCGAGGAACGGCACCCTGCCCTCCAGACCCCAAGCCATGGTCATGTTGTCGACCCGCTTCACCGGGTCGTCAACCAGCATCACGGTGGTGTCGAGCCGCAGCGCGCGATCGACGCCGGTCTCGGCGCCCTCGCGCGCGAAGTGCTCGGTGACGAAGCGCTCGCTTGGGTCGCCCGGGGCCATGATGCCCGCCCCCAACAGGCCCGCCATCTCCGCCGAGTCGCGGTCGAAGAAGGCGCCGCGATACTCGGCGACCGCCCCTTCCAGCGACGCCGCGGCCGGCGAGCCCATCGGCGGGTACCAGTGGTAGCCGGCGAACACCTCGTCGGCCCCCTGGCCCGACTGCACGACCTTCACGTGGCGGGCCACTTCCTGACTGAGCAGATAGAAGGCGACGCAGTCGTGGCTGACCATCGGCTCGCTCATCGCGCCGATCGCGCCGTCGAGCGCGGGCAGCATCCGGTCGGTGCCGATGCGGATCTGATGGTGGTCGGTCTCGAAACGCTTCGCGATGATGTCCGACCAGCGGAACTCGTCACCCTCGACGCCACCGGCCGCCTCGAAGCCGATGGAGAACGTCATCAGGCCGTGCTGGCCGGCCTCGGCGAGCAGGCCGACGATCAGGCTGGAGTCGACCCCGCCGGACAACAGGCAGCCGACCGGCACGTCGGCGACCAGCCGGCGTTTGACGGCGACGCGGAGCGCGTCGAGCACCGCCTCTTCCCAGTCGGTTTCCGACCACCCGGCGCGGTCGTCGCGCCGGGTGAAGTCCGGGCTCCAGTACGTGGTGGTGGTGCGCCGGCCGTCGGGCTCGATGGCGATCAGCGACGCCGGCGGCACCTTGCGGACCCCCCGCAGGATGGTCAGCGGCGCGGGGACCACCGAATGGAACGTCATGTAGTGGTGCAGCGCGATGGGGTCGATGCGGGTGTCCACGTCGCCGCCCGCCAACAGCGCCGGCAGGGCCGAGGCGAACCGGATCCGGTGGGCGTCCTCCGTCAGGTAGAGCGGCTTGATCCCCAGCCGGTCGCGACCGAGCAACACCCGGCCGCTGTCGCGCTCGACGATGGCAAACGCGAACATGCCGTGCAGGTGGCTGACGAAGCCGTCGCCCCAGCGGTGGTAGGCCTTGAGCAGGACCTCGGTGTCACTGTGCGAGAAGAACCGGTAGCCGTGCCCGGTGAGTTCGCTGCGCAGCTCCTTGTAGTTGTAGATGCAGCCGTTGAAGGCGACGGACAGACCCAGCTCCGAGTCGACCATCGGCTGGGCGCCGGCCTCGCTGAGGTCGATGATTTTGAGGCGACGATGTCCGAGCGCGACACGGCCCTGTGACCAGGCGCCGGACGCGTCCGGGCCCCTTGGGGTCATCACGGCGGCCATTGCCGACACCGCTGCTACATCGGGGACCCGCCCGTCGAGCCGTACCTCCCCGGTGACTCCGCACACTCCTTGGACCATACCGAAGGCGGTCGCAACGCGCCCGTACGGCCACTGTGAAATGGATCGGCCGCGACCGCCCAGGGTTTGCCGCACCCGGGATCGGATGCGGCGCCCGGTGAGCCCCGTGACGGTTAAATCTTGGTTGCGGTTTGCTCCCGCCGTCGCGGCCCGCCCGGACCGGTCGCGATGTCCGCCCCCGCGGATTCCGCCCGTGGGCCGAACCGTGGTTCGGCGCTGGCTACTGACAGTACCTGCCGCACAACAGTTTCCGAATCGCGCACCGACGCGGCCGTCCGGCGCGCCCGGGCTTGGACCGCCAACCGGCCCCCGCGATGCGAGACGAATTGTGTGAGCTGCGCGGTTAACTCCGGCGAGAAAGACGCCTCGATTCTGGTTAACGTTCAGCCAGCATTGGCACCAGAGCCCAGCCGCACACTGAGGAAGACCTTGACGGGAAAGAATGCGCACCGCGGGACTTGGCCGGCGATCGGCGCGGCCGCCCTCGCATCCACCGCGGTGCTTCTCGCCGCACCGGCGTCAGCCGATCCAAACGACGATTCGTTCATCGCGGAGCTTCAGCGACACGGAGTCGTCTTCACCGACCGCGGCGCCGCCATCGCCGCGGGACACGACATGTGCGCCGGACTCGACAAGAGCAGGACGCCGAGCTCGCTGGTGGTGGGCGTCGCCAGGGCCACCGATCTGTCGGCCCGCGAGGCCGCCTTCCTGCTCGGCGCCTCGGTGGCGTCCTATTGCCCCCAGCACAAGGCCGGCGTCGGCGCGTCGTCGTCCTGAGCCACCGCGTCGGATTCGCTAACCGGCGCGCTCGCCGGGCACCTTGTCCTCCCGTGACGCCGCCGCATGCTGAGCATCCTGGGCCAGCTCCAGCCGGCGCTCGGCGAGCACCAGCAAACGCCTCAGTCGCGGTCCGTACAGACCCACCGACTCGCCGGTCAACATGCCGTCATGCCCGCACTCGACCGAGTACGTGAGGATCTCGCCGGAAACGTGCGGCCTCCAGGCCCGCGACAGGAAGGCGCTGCGATCCTCCCCGTCCCGCGCGGCGGAGAAGACGGTGATGTCGCCGGTGAAAACGCCGGGCCGGTGAGCTCGGTAGCGTTCGACGTTCTTGCGGAGGTTGTCGGCGAGGAGGTCGAACAGCCGCCCGGATCGGGAGGCCTCCGGCAGCTGGCCCGCACCGAGGGCCTCTTCCGGCGGGGCCGCGCCGTCGTCCATGGTGGGTTGGGCGTCGAGCAGGATCAGCCGGGCGACAACGCACCCGCGCTGCTGCAGCTCGGCCGCCACGGCGTGGGCGACGACCCCGCCGAACGACCAGCCGAGCAGGTTGTAGGGCCCGGAGGGGTAGGCCTCCTGCAGCCTGTCGGCGTAGATCTGCGCCATCTCCCGGATCGAGCGCGGTTCGCGTTCGGCGCCCCCACGGACCTGTTGAATCCCGACGATCGGGCAGTCCAGGTAGTTGCCGAGCACCTGGTACGGCCAACTCACACCGCCCGCCGGGTGGATGCAGAAGACCGGGATGCCCGCGCCCCCCTTGAGGGTTTGAACCGGAACGACTTCCTCACCGGACGAGGTGTCCGTGGCCAGTCGCCGGCTCAGGCTTCGCACCGAGGGCGCGTCGAACAGGGTGCGCACCGCGAGGTCGACGGCCAGGTCGGCGTTGATGGTGGCGATCAACCGCATCGCGGAGATGCTGTCGCCGCCCAGGTCGAAGAAGGAGTCGTCGACGCCGACGCGCTCGACGCCGAGCACCCGGGCGAAGACACCGGCCAGGATCTCCTCGGTGGCGTTCGACGGGGCCCGGTATGTGCCGCCGGCGTATTCCGGTGCCGGCAGGGCGCGGATGTCGAGTTTGCCGTTCGGTGTCAGCGGCAGCGTGTCGAGCCCCAGCACGGCGCTGGGCACCATATATACCGGTAGGCGTCCGGCCAGCGTGGTGCGCGCCTCGGCGGGGTCGGCGGTCCCGGTGACGTAGCCGACGAGCCGTTTGTCGCCGGGGCGGTCCTCGCGGGCGACCACCACCGCCTGGTCGACGCCGTCCAGCCGGGCCAGCGCGGCCTGGACCTCTCCCAGCTCGATGCGGTAGCCGCGGATCTTGACCTGTTCGTCGGCGCGGCCCACGTAGACCAGTTGCCCGTCGGCGCCCCACCGCACCAGGTCACCGCTGCGGTACATGCGTGCGCCGGGTTCGCCGAACGGGCAGGCCACGAACCGCGACCCGGTCAGCCCGGCCCGCCCGAGGTAGCCGGTGGCCACCCCGGTGCCCGCCACGTACAACTCGCCGACGACGCCGGGCGGCACCGGCCGCAACCAGGCGTCGAGCACGAACAACCCCGCGCCGGCCACCGGCGAGCCGATCGGTGGTGCCCCCGACCCCGGGTTGAGCGGACCGCTGATCGCCACGCACATCGTGGTCTCGGTGGGGCCGTAGGCGTTGACCATCACCCGGCCCGGCGCCCAGCGATCGACCACTTCGGCGGGGCAGGCCTCCCCGGCCATCACCAGTGCCACGCCCTTGAGGCCCGCCGGGTCCAGCATCGCCACCGCCGACGGCGTCTGGGTCAGCACGCTGACCCCTTCGTCGACCAGCAAGGCGCCGAAGTCTCGCGGTGAGCGCACCACCGCCTCGGGCACCACCACCACGCGCCCGCCGCGCAGCAGCGGGGCGAAGATCTCCCACACCGACACGTCGAAGGCATACGAGTGGCATTGCGTCCAGACACCGGGGGCCGGCAGCCCGGCGTCGAGCGAGCCGATCAGCCGGGTCACGTTCTGATGGGTGACCGCCACGCCCTTGGGCACGCCGGTGGTGCCCGACGTGTAGATGATGTAGGCGAAACCGTCCGCCGTCGGCACCGGCAACGCGGTGTCCGGGCAGCCGCCGATCCGCGGGTCTTCGATGTCGATGACCCGCACGTCGCACCCGTCCAGCCGCGACCGCAATCCCCCGGTGGTGACCGCGGCGACCGGCGCGGCATCCCCGACCATGAAGCCGATGCGGGAGACCGGTGCGGCCGGGTCGATCGGCAGGTACGCCGCTCCCGTCTTGAGCACCCCCAGGATGGCCACGATCGCCTGCGCCGAACGGGAAAACAGCAGCGCCACGGGCCGTCCGGGGCCGGCGCCCTCCGCGGCCAGCAGGTGCGCCAACCGGTTCGCCGC
>NZ_LZJM01000208.1:0-13771 GCF_001667665.1 Mycobacterium sp. E342 | reverse complement strand
GGTCGAGCGGGACCTCACCGGTCTCGGGGTTCCCGGTGCTGCTGTCGACCCGCAGCGCGTTGGGCAGGTCGCCGCGGCGCTGTTCGATCTCCGCCTTGTCGATCCCCGCGCAGGCCGGGGCGCCATTGATGAACCCCATCTGGAAGGCGCTGATCCGGTCCAGGGCCGACCCGTGTTCGTCGTCGTTCTCGGTGTCGCTGTCCATGACGGGGTCCCGGGTGGTGATGATGCCCGCCAGTACGTGGTCCAGCCCGTCGGCGGTGCTCAGCGTGAACCGCGGCGACTTGCCGTCGGCCACCCAGAACAGGTAGACGCCCGCGAAGCAGTCGGCCTGCTGCTCGCGCACGATCGTGGGGTCTCGCTTGGTCACCAGCTTCGCCATGGTCTGCAGGGCGTGGCCGAATTCGTGGGCGAGCACCCCGTTGACCGACATGTCGCCGAAATACCGTTGCGCGACGGGCAGGAACATCCCGCGGTCCCAGGCGATCAGGTTGCAGCGCGATGTGTAGAAGGCGTTGACCAGTTTGTAGGTGTCGTTGTGGCAAACGATGGGGCTGGCCGGATCGTTGGAGTTGTAGGACACCATCTTGCCGACCGGAACGAACGTTCCCTTCAGCGATTGGCTGTACACCGACTTCCAGTAGTCCTCGATGTCGTTGATCGACAGCAACGACAACTTGTCGATCGCGCCATTGTCGGTGTTGACCACCGTGCCCGTCGGGTCGGGCGCGTTGGTGCGGATCCCGCTGGGGCCGTTGGTGGCGGGCAGGCCGCCGACCCGGAACGGGTCATTGAGCATCGACAGCGCGCGTCCGTCGACGAAGGATGCGCAGCCGGCCACCACGATTGCCGCCGCCGCGCAGCTTGATGCCGCCCGCAGCAAGGCGGCCGCCCTGCGGGGGCGGCCACCGGTCGGCTGACGTCGATTGCGCGAGCGGCTGTCCATACCAACCTCATCCCGACCGGCTGCAGGGCAGCACCAAAGGGTCTCATTCTAGAGCGGTTGGCTAACTATGACAGCCCGAATGTGCACGCCGGTCAGACACCTATCCCGACGGTAGGGGCGCGCGGTAGCGCGCGGGTGACCGTTGGGAACCCAGCCGTCTCCAGCGGGCGGTCAGGGTGGGGCAGCGAACTCTCAGGGGCGCGGCGCGGGTGTCTGCTGAGGTCCGCTCGGGCCACCCGGGCCCATTCCGCCGGGGCCCATCATGCCGCCCGGGCCCATGCCGCCGGGACCCATCATCCCGCCCGGGCCCATCATTCCGCCGGATCCCATCATCGGGCAGGTGCCGGCGCGCCCGCCACCGTAGCCGTGGTGCCACCCGTCGTGGGCGGCCGAGGACCAGCCCAGGAGCAGCCCCGAGAAGAAGACCACCGCGACGACGAACACGATACCGGCGACGATGACCACCCACGCGGCCACTTGACCGAGCCGACTGTGTGCGCCGACTCGATGTTCGACATTGGATTCAGGAGTTTGCGTCATGCCCCGAACGATGGCACACATATACCCACGGGGGGTAGGGACCATTGGCCCTAAAAGGGGGGCGGCTCGTCGTCGTCCGGCGGCGCCGGCCCGCCGGGTGTCGTGTGGGCGGCCGAGCGGCGTTGGCGGTTCCGCTGGCGTTCGGTGGCGATGTGGTGGGCCCGGTTCTGGGCGCGGGTGCGGGTGCGGAGCGGCATCCGCGCGGTGCGCTCGCCGCAGCGCTCCCGCGCGGCGGGGCCGGGCACGTCGCCGGTGGGCGCGCACAGGGCCGGGAACAGCAGCGCGCTGCCGGGGGTGGTGACGTAGCGGTGCCCGTCGGGCAACCGCCAGATGAGGGTGCCGTCGGGCAACTGCTCGTCGCGCCAGCCCCAGAAAGTTTTGAGCAAATGATGTTGGCGGCAAAGGCATTTCAGGTTCGACGGATGCGTCGCACCGCCATCGGAATACGGGACCGTGTGGTCGATGTCGCAGTCGGCGGCGGGGCGGTCGCACCCCGGCGCCCGACACGTCAGATCCCGGCACCGCACGAAGTCGGCCAGCCGGGCCGAGGGCGTATAGCGCGGTTCGGCCTCCGCCGGTGCGCTCAGCGGCACCAGCCGCGCCGACCGGGCCAGCTCGGCGATCAACTCGGCAGAGATCAGCCCGTCGGCCCCCAGCTCCGAACCCGGAGCCGACCCCTCGCCCCGGATGCCGGCCTGCTCGGCGACGACATGGATGACGACCGGCGTTGCCGCCGGCCGCTTTCCGGCCGCACAGTCGGGGCGTCCACAGCGACAACCCAGCCGATCCGCCGCGGCCGCCAGCGCCCCCAGCGCGTCGGCGCGGCGCTGGTCTCGGCTCCGCGGGTCGTGCTCACACACCGTGTCCGCCAAGGCATCCAACCGCTTTTCCAGGGCGTGGGCGTCGGGACTGAACAAGCTGCCGTGGATTTCCGACATGCCGCCCTCGAGATCCTCGATTCCCACGTGGCGCTCGGCCTGAGACTGGCCGTGCCGGCGCACCGCATCGACGTCGGCCTTGGCCACGATCTTGTCCACCTCGCCCGCCAGCCGGCCCCGCGTCATCGAGGGCCAGCGCGCCACGCGCACGGCCAGCTCGGCGTCCACGGCGGCCAACACCTCGTCATCGGTGATCAAGTCGGTCCGGTACACGATGGTCTGAAACAGCCGAAAACCGATGTCGCCGGCCCGAAACACGGCCGCCACCCGTGGCAGTCGCTCACGCATGGCCAGCGCATACCGCATGAAGCTGCCCGCCATCGCCAGGCTGACGCGGAAAGCTGCGGCCACCTCGGCGCCCACCGCCGCCCAGGTGTCCACCGCCCAATTCGACTCCTCACCGCACTGGGCACGGCGCAGTTCGAACAAGTCGCCGACGGCGTCCAACCGATCCGCCACCGCCTGCGCCTCTAGTCGCCACGACGCGCACATGCGGTCCACCAACGCGCGCGACCGCTCGCACCGCGGGGGCTCCCAGCACTCGTGCACTCGATTGTCGAACATATGTTCGAGTATAGCCGGATCCGCCGACACACGTATCGGCCGACGCCACGGGTTGTGGATGACCCGCGCCGCGTCAGCTTCCCCAGCCGAAGCCCATCGCGACTAACGCGGCGACCACCAGCGCTGCCAGCATCACGATTTCAGGCCACGGTCGCCACGGCCGGGCTTCGATGGCATAGGACATGACCTTGATCGGCCCGGCCGGCGACGGGGGTTCCTGCTCGCGGGTCAACGGTTCGTAAAACTGATGAAAATACAGCTGGATCAGTGTCGCGCCGACCCACAGCCCGATGAGGAAACTCACCGGCTTCACCCCGGCGAGGAACAGCACGATCACCATCGCGGCGGCGAGAATGAGTGACGCCGCATCCGATTTCGCCGTCGCCCGGACCTTGCCGCCGTAGGCCTTGTCCAGCGCGGCGCGGCGACGCCGGTAGGGCAGCACGAAGAAGGTGAACTTGGCGAGGATGTGCGCACCGGCCAGGACGGCAAGCACGGTAGCTGCGATGGTCACCGACCCAGTCTCACAGGACGAGAGCCGGATTGCGTCAGGGCACCCGGGTCCGATGCCGCTTGTCGTGCGGCGGCACGCCGTTGACGCCGCCGATCGACTGCGCGTAGCTGCCCACCGCATAGGCGGCGCCGGAACCCATGACGGCCAACGCATCCCGGTTGATGTTGTCGACGGTCTCGCGGGGGCCCTGGTAGTTGGGGTCGAACGGGACGCCGGCTTGCCCGCCCCATAGTCGGGCCTGCACCGTGGTCTTCTGCTGCGAGGAGCCGGCGGTCAGGCCCCCGATGGGCACGCCCGCGACCATGAAGGGGTGGTAGTCGGCGAGGGTGCTCAGCGGCATGTCGGCGGGCCGTTTCCCGGCCAGGTTCAGGTACCCGGCCAGGGTGCGCTCGATGCCGGCCGACCCGTCGGGGACGTCCGCGTAGGTCACCCCGGGCGTCGGCGGCCCGGACTGATCGCCGTCGTCGGTGAAGAAGCCGGCGTTGGGGGAACCGAGCGCGGTGAAGTTGAGGTACATCGCTATGTCGTTGAGTTGGTCGCCGTTCATGCCGAACACGTAGTCCATGACGCCATTGAGCCCGTCTTCGTCGGCGCCCCAGAACGCGAACCGCACCGCGTTGTTCACCGGCGCCAGCGGGCCCAGCTGCAGCGCCGTTTCCAGCACCGCGGCCACCCCGGTCCCGTCGTCGTTGATGCCGGGGCCGCCGCGCGGGCCGTCCAGGTGCGCGCCGACCACGACCACTTCGTGCGGTGAGCCGGTCTTGGTCTGCGCCAGTACGTTTCGCGACGTGATGGTGACGTTGCGGGCGTCGAGCACCAGGCGGACGGGCGCGCTCGCGCCGGCGAGCGCGGCAGCGGCGGAGGACCCGGCCACCGCGACCGGCACGGTCAGCTGCTTGAAGTAGCCCGGCGTGAACAACGTGGGCGGGGCGCCCTGGCCGGACGGCGCGCTGAGCACGATCAGGGCGGCCGCGCCCTTGGCCACCGCGGCGTTCTGCTTGTCGACCACCGAGCAACGCGCGTCGTCGACGACGGCGATCGAGGCCTTGGGCAGCGCGGAAGGGTAATCGCCGGCCGCGCAGCCCGAGGGCTGGCTGGGCCGGACCGGTTGGCCGGTCAGTCCGCCGGGCGGTGTCTGCACCAGCAACGAGGCCTGGTCGACAGCGTAACTGCGGCCGGCGACCGTGATCGCCGGCCTGCCCGGGGAGACGGTGTACAGCCGGTCAAACTGGGGCGTCACCACCTCGAAACCCCTGTCGCGCAGGGCTTTCGCGACGTACTCGACGCTGGCGTCGTAGCCGGAGGTGCCGTCCGCCCGGTTGCCCTTGTTGGCGTCGGCGATGTGCTGCAGCGCGCGCAGGTGGGCGAGCATCCCGTCGGCGGTCACTTTCGCCGCCAGGGCGTGGCCCAGATCCGGTGCGGCAGTGGGCGACCCGGGCCGGGGCGACGAGCATCCGGCCAGCAGCGCGGCCGCCAGCAGCAAGGCCACCCCCAGGCGGCCGGTCATGGCTTGGTGAGGACGTGACGTGTGCGGTCCTCCATCGTGGGCACCCCGTTGTGGCCGCCGATGTCCTGGGCGTAGAGACCGATGGCGTAGGCGACGCCGCCGCCGTTGACGCTTAGCGCCGACCGGTCGACGTGTTCGAGGGTGTCGGTTTTCTGGTGATAGTTGGGGTCGAACGGCTGGTCGGCCGTCCCGCCCCACAACTTGGCCTGCTCGGCGGACATCTTGGCCTCGGCGCCGGAGAACAGGCCGCCGGCGGGGACGCCCGCGAGAGTGAACCCGTCATAGTCGGAGCGGCCGTCGAACGCCGTGTCCTGCGCGGTCTTCCCGGCGGACTTCAGGTAGGCCACCAGCGTCCGCTCGATGCCGGCCGACCCCTCGGGTACCACCGGCTGGCCGCGGGCGTCCGCCGGCAGCGATTGGTCCCCGTCATAGGTGAAGTAGCCGGGATTCGGTGACGCGAGCATGTCGAAATTCAGGTACAGCGCAATGCTTTTGAGCGCGGTCAGGTCCAGCGACTCCACGTAGTTGCGCGATCCGATCAGGCCGAGTTCCTCCGCACCCCAGAACCCGAACCGCACCGCGTTGCGCACCTGCGGCGAACTCCCCAGCCGCAGCGCGGTTTCCAACACCGCCGCCACCCCCGAACCGTCGTCGTTGATGCCCGGCCCGTCGGGCACGCTGTCCAGGTGCGCGCCCGCCATGACGACGTTGGCCGTCGACCCCGTCTTGGTCTGCGCGATCACGTTGCGGGCCTTGAAGCTCTGCACACTGGCGTTCAGCTTGATGGTGACGGGCCCCGGCCGGGTGCGCAATTGCACGCCCACGGACTTGGTCACGCCCACCACCGGGATCTTGACCAACGTGTCCGGCCCCAGGGTGCCACCCATCTTCTGCTCGTCGACGTTGTCGGCGACGATCATCGCGACCGCGCCGTGCTGCGCCGCGACGTCCTCCTTCTGGGCGAAGGGGCAGGTGCCGCGGTCCACCAGCACCACGGCCCCCTGCACCGGCAGGTTGCCGTAATCCGACGCCGCGCAGCCAAGGACATTGTTGGCGGGCAGGGCCACCAGCGGCCCGCTCACCCCGTCCGGCGGGGTGCCGAGACTGAAGTCGAGCGCGTGCGCCTCCACCTCCACACCACCGACCGTCACCACCGGCTTGTCCCCGTGGAATACCCGCGCCGAGAACTCGGGGGTGGCCACGTCGAAACCGCTGCCGCGCAACGCGTTTACCACGTATTCGACGCTGGCCTCGTAACCGGGGGTGCCCACCGCCCGGGTGCCGTTGTTGGCGTTGGCAATGTCCTGGAGCTTTGCCAGGTGGGCCATCATCGCGTCGGTCGTGACTTTGTCGTGCAACGCGCCCGCGAACGTGACCGCGTCGGGGTCGCCGGTCGCCGGTTGCGCGGGCCGATGAAAGCAGCCGGCCGAGAATGCGGTCAGGACGACCGCGACGAGCGCCGCCGGGATCGTCGCGCGTTTCTTCACCATCGCGCCCCAGGTTAGACCGCGCCGCGAGCGGCCGGGATCAGGACACGGCGGTATCAGACGTAGAGCGCAGTGAACGGCGCAAAGGGAATGTTGCGCACCACAAACCACGCCGCGACCAGCGCCAGCGTCACAGCCGCGGCCCAGCGGCGGTGTTGCCAGCTGCGGACGCGTCTGCCCGCCAGGCGTCCATAGGTCCAGGCGAGATACGCCCACACCAACAGCACGACGGCCGCCAGGCCCAACGCATTGAACCTGGCGGCCGCCATGACATTGCCGTGCATCAGGCAATACAGCATGCGCAGGCTGCCGCATCCCGGACAGTCGATTCCCAACAGCGCCTTGGTGGGACACACCGGCAGCGGTCCGTTGGGGGTGGTCGGGTCACCCGCCCAGATGACGGCGCACATCAAGGTCGCGGACGCCACCACCACCAGCGGCGCTCCCAGACCCTGCGGCACCGACCCTTGGCGGGTCACCATGGTCGCGAACCGGGCTTAGAACATCGCGGCGAGTGCCGCGTTGGTGTTCGTGTTCAGCGCACCGACCGCCATCAAGATGCCGTAGATGATGGCGACGACAACACCGATGACCGCCGACCAGATCACCCACTTCTTGGCGCTGTCTGCCGATGCCTGCGCCTCGGCGTAACGGCCCTGTGCCCAAAGACCATTGACTTGGCTGGACTTGACGATCGCCACGATCCCGAACGGGAGGCAACAGAACAGGGTCACCAGGATCGACCACACCAAGTAGTTGTTCGGTGCCTGCCCGGCGGGCTGCTGCGGCGGATAACCAGGCGGCGGAGGGGGCGGTGCCGGCGGTTGGGTCATGAATTCTCCAGTCCCGAGAAGTTAGCTGGCATGAAGCGGTGCTAACCATACCCGAGCACAGTCGCGGCGGCACTAGCAATTTGAAAATCCGCTTTTGGCCCGGCGGTGCGCGGCGCACGCCCTGCCGCGAAGGTTCCCGACGAGGGCCGGTCGGCCACGCGAAAAGAATTGACTGTCATGACTTTTCGGGATGACTGGCGCGTGCCCGTCACACCGCGGCGTCGGGAAGGATGCCCAGACAGACAATTTCCAGCGGAACGTGTTGCTTTGTCACGACATAGCTCTACGATCCCTACTTAGCGGAAGCGTGTTTCTCCGGTGAGCGACGCCGGTTCGACAACCGCCTAGGAGTCACAGGATGTTGCATCCCAGCAACGCGTTGCCGGCCGCGACGGCCGCGGTGCTGGTGGGCGCTTTCGCCTTAGCGGGCACGGGCACCGCAACCGCGGATCCGGCCAATACGGGTAGCCCGTCGGATGTCAACACGCTCGCGGCGTCGCTGTCGAAGGGCTACGGGCTGAACAACTGCACTCCCCAGAACATCACCATCGGCGAGCTGGCCTCGCTGACGTGCGCGCAGAGCCCCGACCCGAGCGGTCCGGTCCAGGCCAAGTACATCCTGTTCAACAACGCCGACAACCTGGCCGGCTCGTTCAAGGCGAGCATCAAAGACGACGTGCTGGGCGCGTGCGGCGACAGCGGCCAGTCCCCCACCAACTGGCACCAGGGCAGCAACAGCAGCAACGCCGGGCAGGTGGCGTGTGGGACGTATCAGAACGCTGCCGAGATCATCTGGACCACGGACTCGAAGAACATCTTGAGCTACATCCGCGGGTCCAACACCGACGACGCGGCGCTGTACCAGTGGTGGCGGGCCAACGGCTGACGTTCTTAGTTGGGGGGCAACGGGTTTCTGCATCACCCATCCAACAACCGCAGGGAGTCAACGAAATGTCACATCTCACCACCGCGCTGCGGGCCGTGTCGGCCGCGGTCTTCACCGCCGGCCTGGCCCTGGCGGGCAGCGCACCCGCCCTCGCCGAACCCAACACCGGCAGCGCCGCCGACATGAACACGCTCGCCGCCAACCTCTCGAAGGGCTACGGCCTCAACAACTGTAAGCCGCAGGAGTTGACCGAATCCGGCGAACTGGCCGAGCTGCTGTGCGGGCAGAGCCCCGATCCCAGCGGACCGGGCTCCGGTGTCTACGCCCTCTTCTCCAACGGCACGAACCTGGCCTCCGCGTTCAGTTCCACCATCAAGGACGTGTCGCTGGCCGCGTGCGGGGACGCCGGGCAGTCACCGGGGACGTGGAAGCAGAACGGCCAGACAGGCGGGCAGATCGCCTGCGGCACCTACAAGAACTACGCGACGTTGACCTGGACGACCGACGCCAAGAACGTGCTGGGCCACCTCACCTCGGCCAACTCGGACGTCAACGCGCTCTACCAGTGGTGGCGCACGAACGGCTGACCCGTCAGCACAGCTCGGCCACCAGTTCGGCGATGGCGCGCATGCCGGCCGCGTTCGGGTGCAACGGCGCCGCCCGGCCCGGCAGCGGCACACCGGGTCTGGTGGTCCAGGGGGCGGCCGACCACGCGTGGTGATCCCGGCTGGCCGCCGCGCCGCGGACCACGTCGCAGCCGGTCGCGCTCGCCGCGTCAGCGGTGAGCCGTTCCAGCGTCGCGGCCACGTGGCGACCGAGGTCGGCGTCCGCGTCCGAAAGCGGGGCGGCCGGCGTGCCCGCGGGCGGCAGGACGGTCAGGTAGTCGACGAAGAAGACCCGGGCCCGCGGGGCGCGTTCGCGTGCCGCGTGACCGACCGAGCACAGCGATTCGAAGACCGCATCGAGGGCCCGATTCCGCGCATCGGGGTCCAGCAGCTCGGCAATGCGCCCGCGCAGCAGCGGTAGCCGCCGGAACGGGCGCGGCAGGGCAGCGGCCATCAACAGCGGGATGTAGCCGACGTCGTTGCCGCCGATGGTGATCGTCACCAGGGATTCCGAGCCGTTGAGGGCGGTGATCTGGGGCGGCGCGCCGCGCTGGCGGTCGGCGAGCACGTGGGCGGTGGTCGCGCCGGAAAAGGTGACGTCTACCAGTTCGAGGCCGCAGCGCTGCGCAACCAGATGCGGATAGTTGCGCGCCGACCGGCCCGAGCCCCAGGGCGCGCTCGCGGCGCGGGGCCGGATGCCGGGACCGGCCGCCATCGAACTTCCCAGCGCCACATACCGTTTCATCGGTCGGGACTGGATGCCTGGGCCCAGAAACGTTTGGGGATCCGCCCGGCCCGGCGGGCCAGATAGCCGGCGGTGACGGCGGCGGCCATCGCGGCCGCCATCGCCGGCGGATCGGCGGCCCGGGTCACCGCGGTGGCCAAAAGCACGGCGTCGCAGCCCAGTTCCATCGCCAGCGCGGCGTCACTGGCGGTGCCGATGCCGGCGTCGAGCACCACCGGGACCCCGGCCCGGGCGACGATCATCTCGATGTTGTGCGGGTTGGTGATGCCCAGGCCGGTGCCGATCGGCGAACCCAGCGGCATGACCGCCGCGCATCCGGCGTCTTCGAGCCGGCGCGCCAACACCGGGTCGTCATTGGTGTAGGGCAGCACGACGAACCCGTCGTCGACCAGTTGCTCTGCCGCCCGGACCAATTCGACCGCATCGGGCAACAGCGTGCGTTCGTCGGCGATGACCTCCAGCTTGACCCAGTTGGTGTTCAGCGCCTCGCGGGCCAGTTGCGCGGTGAGCACGGCCTCGGCCGCGCTGCGGCACCCCGCGGTGTTGGGCAGCGGCATGATGCCGAGCCGGTTGAGCAGGTCCAACAGTCCGGTCCCGCCCTCGGCGTCGACGCGCCGCATCGCGACGGTGGTCAACTCGGTGCCCGAGGCGACCAGCGCCTCTTGTAGCGCGGCCAGGCTGCTCGCTCCCCCGGTGCCCATGATGAGGCGGGAGGCGAAGCTGCGATCGCCGATCGTGAGCTTTGAGTCAGCCACCCTGCACCGCCGTCACCACCTCGAGTCGAGCGCCATCGAAAAGTGTTGTCGTCCAACTGGACCGGGGCAGCACGGCATCGCCCATCGCCACCGCGACACCCCGGTCGGGGTAACCCAGCGACTTCAGCAGCGCGGCCACCGTGGTCTGCTCGTCGATCTCGACCTTCCGCTCGTTCACCACGACGATCATGAGCGAACTCCGACGGGGGCCAGTTGGGAGATGATTTCTTCCGCGGTCCACGGCGCCAGCAGGAACCCGGACCGGCCGTGTCCGCCGGCGACCAGGGTTCGCTCGTCGAGGCGCCGCACCAGCGGCAGGTTGTCGGGTGTCATCGGGCGCAGGCCGGCGGCGCACTCGGCCAGCTCGTACTCGCCCAACGCCGGCAACACCGCACACGCGTCGTCGAGCAGGTCGCGCACTCCGGAGACGACGGGGGCGGTGTCGCGCCCGTGCTCGTATTGGGTGGCCCCGACCACCACCCCGTCGGCGCGCGGAACCAGGTAGACCTGCCGCCCGCGCACGCGGGCGCGGATGACGCGCTGCGGCACCGGCATACACCCGCGCCGCCAGCGCAGTCGCAGCACCTCCCCCTTGACCGGGCGCACGGGCAGGCCCGGCCACAACCTGGGGGCGTCGATGCCGTTGGCGATCACCACCGCGTCGCCGTCGACCGTTAGGTCGTGCGCCGGCGCCGCCCAGCGCACCCCGAGCCGCTCGCACTCCGCCGAGAGGGCTTGCAGCACCGCGCGGTTGTCCACCGCCAGCTCGGTGGGCGCTCGAAAGCCGTGCCGGATGCCCTGGGCCAGCAGCGGTTCCAGCTCCCTGGCGGCCGACTCCCAGACCACCGGGTGCCCTTGCTCGGACAGCCAGTCGGCGACGGTGCGCAGGTCCGCGACGTCGGCCCGGTCGACGGCCACCACCAGCGATTCCCGGGCGGTGACCACCTGCGGCGGCAGGCCGTCGAGGAAGCCCTCGCGCCACAGCCGCAGCGACTCGCATCCCAGCCGCAGCAGTCGTTCCTCACCGGGCCAGCCCTCGCTGTGCGGGGCCAGCATGCCGCCGGCCACCCAGGACGCGCCCTGGTCGGCGGTGCGGTGCACGCGCACCGACCACCCGGCCTGCGCGGCGCGGCGCGCCACCGCCAGCCCGATGACGCCGCCGCCGATGACAGCCAACGACCCATGATCTGTCGGCATCCCTGGCCTCCCTTCGCCGGCATGACCCGGATCAGGTGTGACGGTAAGGGCAGGCGTGCCCACTCTCAGACCCCGTTCCCGGGACTCCCGTGTCTCACTGAGTTCTTCGGCTCCCACGCTAGCGCGCTAGCGTCGCGGTGTGCATCAGCGAGTTAGGCGGCTGGCAGCCGCGCGCCTGTATTTGTGCACCGACGCGCGCCGGGAGCGTGGCGACCTGGCCCGGTTCGCCGACGCCGCCCTGGCCGGCGGGGTCGACATCATCCAGCTGCGCGACAAGGGTTCGCCCGGTGAGCAGCGGTTCGGGCCGCTCGAGGCGCGCGAGGAGCTGGCCGCGTGCGAAATCCTGGCCGACGCGGCCCGACGGCACGGCGCCCTGTTCGCGGTCAACGACCGGGCGGACATCGCCCGCGCGGCCGGCGCCGACGTGCTGCACCTCGGGCAGGGCGACCTGCCGCTGGACGTCGCGCGCGGGATCGTCGGCCCGGACACGCTGCTCGGCCTGTCCAGCCACGACACCGACCAGGCCGCCGCGGCGGCCACCGGCGAGGCCGACTACTTCTGCGTCGGCCCGTGCTGGCCCACCCCGACCAAACCGGGCCGCGAGGCGCCGGGCCTGGGGCTGGTGCGGGCCGCCGCCCGGCTCGGCACCGAGAAACCGTGGTTCGCGATCGGCGGGATCGACGAGCAGCGGCTGCCGGAGGTGCTCGCGGCCGGTGCCCGCCGCATCGTCGTCGTGCGCGCGATCACCGCGGCCGCCGACCCTCGGACCGCCGCACAACGGCTCAGCTCAGCGCTTGCAGCAGCGAGTTGATCCGGGGATGCATGGGCGTCTCGTCGGCGTCACCCGGCACGCACCAGACGAAGACGCCGGCCTCGATCTCGAACGTGCGGGGCAGATGCCGCCGCCGCTCGTCGGCGTGATCCAGCGGCACCAGCGCCGTGGCCGTGCGCAGCCGGTGCCAGCTCGCCGCGAAGCCGGGATGCAAGGGCAGCCCGGCCACCTCGTCCTCGGCGACCCAGCGCATCTCGGAGCTCTCCCCGTTGGGCACGGTGTGCAGCAACTCGGGCGCGTCGGCGACGACCGTGGTGTACGTCCAGCGCGCGCCGCCGAGGCCCGCGACGTCGGCGGTGACCAGCGTCGACCGGACGGTCACCAGCTCGCCCGCCAGCCCGGCCTCCTCATGGGCCTCGCGGACCGCGGTCTCCTCCGGCGTCTCGTGGCTGTCGCGGGCACCGCCCGGCAGGCCCCACGTGCCGCCCTGATGGCTCCACACCGCGCGATGCTGCAGCAGCACCGCGGGGGTGCCGTCCGGCCGGGGGGCCCGCAGCAGCAGACCGGCCGCACCGAAGCGGCCCCAGTACGGGGTGCCGCTGCTGGAAACCACCCAACCGTCGCCGTCGCCGTGCACGGGTTCAGGATATGCGCGTGATCGCCTGGTCAATCGGTCTGCCTCCACCCATCAGGCGGAACATTCTCTTAGAATTCGCTTATAGAGTTTCGTGCAGCGTTCCAGTGGCCGCGAAAGATGAGGGCTGATCACACGTGACGGTTGAGCTGGCGCACCCGTCGACAGAGCCGCAGGGGTCGCGGTCGCCGGCCGAGCCAGCCCATCCGCGCTGGTGGTTCATCTCCACCACGCCGGGCCGGATCCTGACCATCGGCATCGTCCTGGCGGTGCTCGGCGGCATCTGCGCGTTCGCCACCTCGACCACCATCAACCACCGGCAGCAGGTGCTGACCACGGTGCTCAACCACACCGAGCCGCTGTCGTTCGCCGCCGGACGGCTGTACACCACCCTGTCGGTGGCCGACGCGGCGGCGGCCACGGCGTTCATCGCCGAAGCCGAGCCGCCGCCCGTTCGGCAGCGCTACGAGCAGGCCATCACCGATGCGGCGGTGGCGGTGACCACCAGGATGACCGGCGCGGGGATCTGCGTCGACGCGGTGGTTTCCGCGTCCACCCGCTCCGACGTGGCCTGATACAGCTGCGCGGCGTCCGGCAGGATGGTCGATTGCATCAGGCCCGAGGCCTCCGACAGATACGACGACCCGACCGGGTTGCCCTCCCGGTTGTTGGTCCGCGCGATCTCGATCAGGCCGGTGTAGACGGCCAGTTCGGCGTTGATCCGGCCCAGCAGTTGCACCAGCGGTTCGTCGGTGAGCCCGCTCGAGGCCCGGGTCACCGCCACCGCCGCATCGGTGATGGCCTGCTCGTAGCGCTGCCGTGCGGGCGGCGCGCCGCTTCGGCGATGA
>NZ_LZJM01000207.1:0-55569 GCF_001667665.1 Mycobacterium sp. E342 | reverse complement strand
CGGCGGTCGCCTGGATCCCCGACCGGCGCCCGACGAGGTGGTGGCGGTATACCGGGTGGGGTTACACCAGCTGCAGCGCGACGACTCTCCGCGATTCATCTCGATCCCGGAGAGCCCCCGCCCGGTGGTGCAGATCCCGTTGGGCAACGACCTGATTCACGCACCCACGGGCGCCGTGCTGCTGCAGCTGGTGTAACCCCACCCGGTATACCGCCACCACCTCGTCGGGCGCCGGTCGGGGATCCAGGCGACCGCCGCCCCAGATCACGACCGGCGTGATGACGTACCCGGACCGGGTCGGGTAGTCATCCATCAGGCCGAGCACGGTCGAACCCGGCAGGTCGATGTCGACCTCCTCGCGCATTTCCCGCAGCGCCGCGTCGACCGCGGTCTCCCCCGGATCGAGCCGGCCACCGGGCAGCGCCCATTGCGCGGCATGAGAATTGAGACGAGACGCCCTGCGGCACAACAGAAACGCCGCACCACCGGACACGCCGACCATCCTGCCGTCGAGGCCCGGTTCCGGCATCGGGCGGCCACCGATCCACTCGTCCACTGGCGCCGGATCCACCCGGTCTTCGCCGGGGGTCGAGTCGACCAGCACCACGGCGACCGCCGCGTGCCGCTTCGTCGGGTCGGTCACCTCGCGACGGCCGTGGGCCGCCAGGTGGTCCCTGATCCGCTCGCGCAGCGCCTCGTCGTACGGGATCGTCACGGTTCGAGACTATGCGGGTGTCTCTGACACCCCACGAACTGCCGCCGCACTGTGACACACGCCCCCCGGCCGGGTACCCGGGTGAACGCTCTGCGGCCCGGTGTCGTAGGTGTGCATGGATGGGAGGAGCAGGATGAAGGTCATCGGTTTCGAAGAGCACTACAAGCTCCCGGCGATAGGCGAAGAACACCAGAACCAGCGGCAGAACGCGGCGACCGGACTGCTGAAGGAGGCGGGTTACGGCTCACCGGGGGCCGAAGGGGAATGGCCGCCGGGTATCAACGACCTGGGCGAGGGCCGGATCGCCGCGATGGACGCCGCGGGCGTCGACATGCAGATCCTCTCCCACTCCGTCCCGGGCCCCGAGACGCTGGAGCCCGCGAGAGCCGCCGAGCTGGCCCGGCGGGCCAACGACGCGGTGGTGGCCGCGATCGGCCGGCACCCGGACCGGTTCCGCGGCTTCGCCACCCTGCCGATGCGCGCCCCGGCGGCGGCCGCCGCCGAGCTCGAACGCACCGTCCGCGATCACGGCTTCGTGGGCGCCCTGATCAACGGTCACATCAACGGCCGCTATCTCGATGACACCTTTTTCTGGCCGGTTTTCGAATCCGCCGAAACACTGGGCGTGCCAATCTTTCTGCATCCCACGATGCCTCCGCAGCCGGTCATCGACGCTTACTACGCCGGCTTCGACCCGAAGGTGTCGGCCCGGTTGGCGGGCGCGGGGGTGGGCTGGCACCTCGACACGGGTGTGCACTGCCTGCGGCTGATCCTGGGCGGGGTGTTCGACCGGTTCCCCCGGCTGCAGATCATCGTCGGCCACCACTTCGAGGCGCTGAGCTGGATGGGATGGCGGACCGACTACTCGTTCACGCCAGAGGTGACCGGCCTCAAGCGCACCGTCAAGGAATACCTTCGGGAGAACTTCTACGGCGGCATCCTCGCCGGCGACTTCTTCACCCAGGAACCCGGTGCTATGGATCCCAGTTGGAGTCTGTCCTTCAACGCCTACCTCGCGATGGTGAACGTCCTCGGCATCGACCGGGTGGTGTTCACCGCCGACTACCCCTACGGAAACATCAACGCCTGCCGGCAGTTTCTCGATCGGATGCCCATCAGCGAAGTTGATCGGGAAAAGATTGCCCACCGCAACGCCGAGCGCCTGCTGAGGCTCTGAGCCATCGGATCATTCGGCGCGCCGTCAACGGACCGCCCGATCCGGCCCGTGTGATTAACTGCGACGGTGCAAAGAGAACCGGTGCTGGCGCGGCGCTTCTTCGACCGGTTCGAGCCGGTGCATGCGGTGACATATTTCGCGCCGGAGGCGCGTGCGGCGCTGGACGGGCTGGGCTTCCGCGGCTTCTGGATGGGCTATTTCGCGGCCCGGTCGGCGCCGCTGGGCATGGTGCCGCGCGAGGTGGTCACCGCCGTCTTCTACAACTTCGCCCCCGAGCGGGTCGCCAAGGCGCTGCCGGCGGCCTGGCAGGTCGCCGGCCCCGACGCGGCGTTGCGCGCCCGGCAGGAGTCCGCCGTCGTCGCACTGCGCCGCTACGGACTGGTCGCGGACGAAAACGTCCGGACGGCAGCGGATTTGGCGGGGAAGGCGGCCCGGCAGGCACCGCTGGACGGGCGTCCGCTGTTCGCCGCGAACCTGGCGCTGCCCTGGCCGGATGATCCGCTGGCCGCGCTGTGGCACGCGACGACGCTGTTGCGCGAGCACCGCGGCGACGGGCACGTGGCCGTGCTGGCCGCCGCCGGCATCTCGGGCCGGGAATCCAACGTCTTGCATGCCGCGGCGGGCGGGGTGCCCCGCGAGTACATCGCGCGCACCCGCGATTACGACGAGGCGGCGTGGGCTCACCACGAACGGCGCCTGGCCGAGCGGGGACTGCTCGGTGATGACGGCTCGCTGACCGCGGCCGGCCGCGAACTGAAAGAGCACATCGAACGGTCCACCGATGCGCTTTCCCTGTCGGCGCTCGACGCGCTCACCGACGACGAGGTGGAGACGCTGTTTCGAACGCTCACCCCGATCACCCGCGCCGTGATCTCCGGGGGTGATGTCCCGGACCTGACTCCGATGGGCTTGCGCCGCGACGAATTGCACGACTACAGCGCGCATTTGACTTCTTAGCCGCCGCCAATGCAACTCGACGGACTGCCCGCAACTACGTGTCCTGAACGGCGGGTTAGCCTAGCTCGATGACCAGTCAGCGGATACCCGGCGGAGTGGTGCACGACCTTCCGGCGGACCTGCGCGACTCGCTGAGCGCCAACGCCACGGCGCTCGCCGCGTGGAAGGACATCACACCGTTGGCCCGCAACGAGTTCATCTGCTGGGTGGAGGACGCCAAGCAGGAGGCGACCAGGCGGCGCCGCATTCGCCGGACCCAGGAGGAGCTGGAAGAGGGCAAGCGCCGGCCGTGCTGCTGGCCGGGGTGCAAGCACCGCGAGCGCACCGGCAAATGAGTTCGCTGGTCAGCGGCCCAGCGACTTGTAGAACACCAAGCCGTTGCCCTTGTTGTCGTAGACCACGGCGCGGCGTTCGTGCGCGTCGTCGTAGGGGGCTTTGACGATGCCGCCGCCGCTAGCCTCCACCGCCTTGGCCGCGGCGTCGACGTCGGCGGTCTTGATGCCGACGACGACCTGACCCGGTATCGGATGGTCCACGGCAGTCGCCAGCGCGAGCGTGACCGGGCCGCCGTCGAGGGCGGCGAAGTGCGCTCCGTCGCGGAACTTCAGCGGCATGCCCAGGGTCTCGCTGTAGAACCGGATCGACTCGTCGAGGTCATCGGTCGACAGGACGATCATCTTCACTTCGTGGTCGCTCACGGGCCCTCCTCTGGCGCTGGATGGCATACAGACTAGGCCGCGAAATGCACCAGGAGAAGGGGGTGGCAGCACAACCCGCCGGGCCCTGGACATGTTGCGCGGCAGTGTCGTTGACGAATTCGGCCCCGGCGGCGGGCGAGTGTCAGGTGCGGCCGGCCGGAACGACCCGCCCGTCAAGGTAATCCATCGGCGGTCCGTCCCCGTGCCCGGCGTCACGGTCGGCCACCGCGGTGGCCAGGGCGGTGCCGTCCTGAATGGTTCCGACGATTTCGACGTGGTCGTTGACGGTGAAATGCGGTGCGGCGCTGCCGGGTTGGCCGCCGTTGCGAGCGATGAGCGTCGTGTTGGGCGTGACGAGATAGGTCTGGGTGTACCCGTTGGCGCTGCGCGCGGTGACCGAGCCCTCCGACACGGCGATCACGGTGCCTTCCTGCCGCACCGGCCGGGGTGCGGCCGGCGGCTCCTGGCTCGCCTCGACAGTCCGCTTCTCCTGATGGGGCGCGTTGAGCACCAAGGCCGCACATGCAGCCGCACACACCACCGAAGCCGAGACGACGTCACACAGCCCTACGACACCCGAGCGGCGGCGTGCGGCCGGATCGGCTGGCCGTCTTTGCTCCGGCGCCGCGCTCATTCGATGCCTGGCACTCACGATCAATCCTTCCCTGCGGTTTCGCGCCGAGGAAAGTCGGTGCGTACCGAGTCAGGTTGTTGCTCGTGGTTTTACCCCGGGGCCGGCGCTGATAAACCGATCCGGGTTCCGCGCCAGCGCGCCCGTACGGTCAGCCCTTGACGAGGGTGAACTGGGCGACGTCGGTGTAGCCCTCACGGAAGAGGTCGGCGCAACCGGTCAGGTACTTCATGTACCGGTCGTAGACCTCCTGGGACTGGATCGCGATGGCCTCGTCGCGGCGGGACTCGAGCGCGGCCGCCCAGGTGTCGAGGGTGCGCGCGTAGTGCAGGCGCAGCGGCTGGTACAGCCCCAGGCTGAAGCCGGCCCGCTCGGCGTGCTCGACAACGTTCTTAGCTTGTGGCAGGTCACCGCCCGGGAAGATCTCGTCCATGATGAATTTCATGAACCGCAGCTTCGTCATGGTGATGGGCAGTCCGCGCTCGGCGAATTCCTCGTCGCTGGGCTTGATGATGGTGTGCAGCATCATCACCCCGTCGGTGGGCAGCGCCTCGTAGGCCATCTTGAAGAAGTCCGGGTAGCGGTCCCGCCCGAAGTGCTCGAAGGCGCCGATGGACACGATGCGGTCCACCTTTTCGTCGAACTGCTCCCAGCCCTGCAGCAGCACCCGCTTGCTGCGTGGGCTGGGGTTCTGGTCCAAACGCTGCTGCACGTGGGCCTGCTGGTTGCGGCTCAGGGTCAGGCCGACGACGTTGACGTCGTAACGCTCGAGCGCCCGGACGATGGTGGTGCCCCAGCCGCAGCCGATGTCGAGCAGGGTCTGACCCGCTTGCAGCCCGAGCTTGCCCAGCGACAGGTCGACCTTCGCCAGCTGCGCCTCTTCGAGGGTCATGTCGTCGCGTTCGAAGTAGGCGCAGCTGTAGGTCCGCGTGGGGTCCAAGAAGAGCGCGAAGAACTCGTCGGACAGGTCGTAGTGCGCCTGAACGTCCTCGAAATGCGGCTCTAGGCTTGCGGGCTCACTGCGGTTTTCCGGCACAAACAACCTCTGACATCGGTGGGGCTCAGCGGCGTGCGATCGCTGTCGATCGGCATGCTGGTGACCTAGTGTATCCGCACGGTGTGGGCCGCCCCGCCGGCGCGTTCCCCGGTTGACTGGTTCCGCCGCCATCAGACACCATGGCCGCGAACCTTAGCGGTGAGGAGGTGGGGCGTCGCGATGGCCGACATCACCATGTTGATCCTCGCCGACCACGAGTGGTTCCGCGAACAGTTCGCCAGGCTGGATTACCTGCAGGCGCAGACGCCGACGGACCAGGCCGCGCTGGCGCGGGTGTGGCGCCCCCTCGCCGACAAGCTGGACGTCCACGCCTACGTCGAAGAGAAGATCTTCTATCCGCAGTTGCTCAGGCGCGGCTCCGACGAGGCCGAAGGCGAGACGCTCGACGCCATCGGGGACCACAACGACATCCGCGACGGGGTGCGCGACGCCGACGCCGCCCAGGTCGGCACCGAACAGTGGTGGGCCGCGGTCGGACGCACCCGCGAGGCCAACGACGAGCACATGGGGGAAGAGGAGCGCGAAGGGCTGTCGGACTTCCGTCGAACCGCCCCCATCGGCCTTCGGGAAGCGCTGGGGCGGCAATACAGCGATTTCATGGCCGAACATCCCACCACCGAGGGGTTGCCGATCGTCGACCGCGACCCCCAACGCTATGTCGAAGACGTCGAGGCCACCGCGCAGTCCGCGCCGCAGGAACCGTCCGCGCCGCAGGATTTCTCGCTTCGCATCGGCAGCCTGAAAGGTCAGTGAGTTCCCGCGGACCCGGCCCGGGTCGCTACCATCGGCCACCGGTCGATGGAGACGATAGAGCCGGTTGGGAGTGAGATTTGTTCGGCCCGCGCGACTTCTGGGTACGCAATTCGTCGATGAGTGCACGGGGCCGCCGGAGGAAATGGGCACGCAACGAGATCCGGGTCGCCGACCCGGCCATGCGCCAGACCATCATGGGGACCGCCATCGGCAACTTCATGGAGTGGTACGACTTCGGCGTCTACGGCTACATCGCCACCACCATCGCCCAGGTGTTCTTTCCCGGTAAGAGCGTCAGCGGCGTCCACCTCATCGCGACCTTCGGCACGCTGGCGGCGGCGTTCGTGGTGCGCCCGCTCGGCGGGTTCATCTTCGGCCCGCTCGGCGACCGCATCGGACGGCACCGGGTGCTCGTTGTCACCATCCTGATGATGACGGTGAGCACCACCGTGACGGGTCTGCTGCCGGGTTATAGCGCCATCGGCATCTGGGCACCGATCCTGCTCGTCATCGCCCGCATCTTTCAGGGCCTGTCGACCGGCGGCGAGTACGTCGGCGCGATGACCTACCTGGTCGAGCAGGCCCCCGACCACAAACGCGGCATGATGGTCGGGTTTTTGCCGATGGGCAATCTGGTCGGGTTCGTGCTCGCCGGGATGCTGGTGACCGGGCTGCAGACCTGGCTGCCCGAGAACGACATGCTGACGTACGGCTGGCGCATTCCGCTGCTGCTGGGTTTGCCGTTCGGCCTGTTCGCGCTGTTTCTGCGGCTGCGGCTCGAGGAGTCCTCGGCTTACGAGACGGCAACGGACGGCGGGCACCCGCCCGGCAACGGCCGGCAGCAGTTCCGGCGCACGGTCGTCGACCAGTGGCGCGGCCTGCTGATCTGCGCGGCCCTGGTGCTGACCTCACAGGTCGCCGACTTCATGCTGACCGGATACCTGCCCACGTACCTGAAACTGTTCGTGCGCGTCGGTCACACCGCCGGGCTGGTGATGATCGTCGTGACGCTGGCGATCCTGATGGTCACCGTGGTGCTGGTCGCCGCGCTGTCCGACCGCATCGGCGTCAAACCGATCATGTGGACGGGCTGCGCGCTGCTGGTCGTGGGTTCCATTCCCGCGTTCCTGCTCATCCGGTTCGGCAGCATCTACCCGGTGATCTTCCTGGGCGTGCTGCTAATCGGATTGATGGAGCTGTGCTTCGACAGCACGGCACCCGCGATGCTGCCTGCGCTGTTCCCCACCAACGTGCGCTACGGGGCGCTGGCCATCTCGTACAACATCTCGATATCGGCCGTGGGCGGCACCACGCCGCTGATCGCCCAGGCGCTGGTCTCGGGTACGGGCAACGTCATGGCGCCCGCCTACATGCTGATCGCCGGTGGCCTGGTGGGCGCCGCCACGCTGCTGTTCACCCCGGAGGTGGCCGGGAAGCCGCTGCCGGGGTCCGGGCCCGCGGTGGAAAGCGAGCGGGAGGCCCGCGAGCTGGCCGACGACGTCCGGTAGGCGGCCCGCTCAGACACCTAAACCCGTTGACCACGCGGCATTTTCGTGCCTGATAGGTGAAAGCCACTGCCGCGAAACGGTTTTCGGCGGGCGCGTGTGAGAATCGCCGGCCTGGGTATATAGGCGTTGTGCTTCAGCAACACCGTCTCCCCGCAGGCGCCCCACCCGGGCCGTCGCGTTGACGGCGCAGCCCAAGCCGGTTCCCGACGACCTTCGCCGGTTGGCCGCGGCACACGGGGTGGCGACCTCATACCGCAATGAGCGGCGAGAGCCGGTGGAGGTCGACGCCGACGTCGTCATCCGGGTGCTCGGCCTGCTCGACGTCGACGCCGCGACCGAAGCCGACCGGCGCCGCGAGTTGGCCCGGCTGGCCGAGCGGGACCGCGCCGGCGCCCTGGCGCCGACCGTCGCGATACGGGTGGACGGGCGTCCCCGGCCGCTGCCCCGGGCCGCCCTGCTGGTGGGCGAGGACGGCGACCGGATCGAGGTACGTGACGAGCTGCCCGGCGACCTGACCGCGGGCTGGTATCGGCTGCACCTGAGCGACGGCCAGGAAGCCACTCTGGTGGCCGCGCCGCCGCGGGTGCCGCCGACGCCGGCGACCTGGGGTTGGATGCTGCAGCTCTACGGGTTGCGGTCGGCGCGGTCCTGGGGCGTGGGCGACCTGGGCGACCTGCGGGAGTTCGTCGAGTGGACGGCCTCCGAGCACGGGGCGGGCGCGGTGCTGCTCAACCCGCTCAGCGCCCCCGGACCGACGCATCCGGTGCAGCCGTCCCCCTACACCCCGTCGAGCCGGCGGTTCGCCAACCCGCTGGCCTTGCGGGTCGAGGACCTCGACGCCTACCGCCGGGCCGATTCCGACACCCGGGCGGAGGTGGACGCGCTCCGGGTCTCGGCGACCACCGAGCGGGTCGACTATGACCTCGTGTGGGCGGCCAAACGGTCGGCCCTGGAGTTGCTGTGGCGTGCCGATGGCCGCCCCAGCCCGCTGGACGAATCGGGGGCCGGGACGGGGCTGCGGGATTGGGCCACGTACTGCGCGCTGGCCGAGCGCCATGGCGGCCGGTGGACCCGCTGGCCCGCGCCGCTGCGTGACGTCGCCGGGCCGGCGGTGGCGGCGGCCCGCCGTGAGCTGTCGCCACGGGTGGCGTTCCATGCCTGGGTGCAGCAACGCTGCGACGAGCAGCTGACCGCCGTGCGCAACGCCGCACGGGACGCGGGCATGGCGCTCGGCGTCCTGCACGACCTGCCGGTCGGTGTGGACGCGAACGGCGCCGACGCGTGGGCGTTGGCCGACGTGCTCGCCGCCGGGGTGAGCGTCGGGGCCCCGCCGGACAACTTCACCCCGCGGGGACAGGATTGGGGACTGCCGCCGTGGCGGCCGGACCGCCTCGCCGCCACCGGCTATGCCGCGCTGCGCGACATGCTGCGCGCGGTGCTCGGCCACGCCGATGGTCTGCGGATCGACCATGTGGCCGGGCTGTGGCGGCTGTGGTGGATTCCCCCTGGCGACGGCCCGGATCGCGGCACCTACGTCCACTACGACGCCGACGTCATGCTGGCGGTCCTGGCGCTGGAGGCGCACCGGGCGGGGACCACCGTTGTTGGCGAGGACCTCGGCACCGTCGAACCGGAGGTGACCCAGGCGCTGGCCGACAACGAGATGCTCGGGTGCGCGGTGTCCTGGTTCACCCGCGACCAGTCCGCGCCCGACGAGCCCCTGCTTCCGCCGGCGAGGTGGCCGTCGCGGGCGGCGGCCAGCCTGTCCACCCACGACCTGCCCACGGCGGCCGGATTTCTGCGCGGCGAACACGTGCGCGTCCGCGCCGACCTCGGCCTGCTCGACGACGTGGCGGGCGAACAGTCGGTGGCCGACAAGGAACGCGCCGAGTGGCTGGAGCTGCTGCGTGCCGAGGGGCTGCTGACGGGCCCCGATCCGGACGAGGCCGCGATCATCACCGCGATGCACCGATTGCTGGCGGCTACCCCCAGCCGCCTGAAGTTGATTTCGCCCTACGACGTGCTGGCCGAACCCCGCCAGCCCAACTTGCCGGGCACCATCGACGAGTATCCGAACTGGCGGCTTCCGCTGGCGGCAACTCTCGAGGAACTGCGGGCCGACCCCCGGGTCGCCGAGATCACCGCCGCCTTCCGCGAGTCGCGGTAGCCCAAACGGCCGCGGCCGCAAGCGCTTCGGCCCATCACCGGATTCGGGTCCTGATTCGCGATTAGCAAACGCGCGCTGCGGCTACTACGACATGGGCGTGTACCGCGCGGACGGTGCAGCGAAAGAAACGGGGTTGACCATGGAACCGATATCGCCGACCGATGCGCTGTTCCTCATCGGCGAGTCGCGCGAACACCCGATGCACGTGGGATCGCTGCAACTCTTCGAACCGCCCGAGGACGCCGGCCCCCATTTCGTCCGCGAGTCCTACCAGGCCATGCTCGAGTGCACGGACGTGCAACCGACGTTCCGCAAGCACCCCGCCTTCTTCGGCGGCCTGACCAACCTCGCGTGGTCGTTCGACAACGACGTCGAGCTCGACTACCACCTGCGCCGCTCGGCCCTCCCCGAGCCGGGCCGGGTCCGCGACCTGCTGGAACTGGCATCCCGGTTGCACGGCAGCCTGCTCGATCGGCACCGCCCGCTGTGGGAGGCCCACCTCGTCGAGGGACTTCAGGACGGCCGGTACGCGGTCTACACCAAGTACCACCACTCCCTCATGGACGGCGTGTCCGCGATGCGGCTGGTGCAGCGCGCCTTCACCCCCGACCCGCACGACGACGAAGTGCGCGTTCCGTGGGCCCTCGGGCCGCGCAAGCGAAGCGGGGGGCACAAGCGCCGGTCGCTGCTCGGGCGCGCCGGGGGCGTCGCCGGTTCGGCGCTCGCCCTGGCACCGTCCACGCTGAAGCTGGCGCGGGCCGCGCTCCTCGAGCAGCAGCTCACGCTGCCGTTCCGTGCGCCGCGAAGCATGTTCAACGTCCGCATCGGCGGCGCCCGGCGGGTGGCCGCCCAGTCGTGGTCCCTGGACCGGATCAAAGCGGTCAAGTCGGCGGCCGGGGTGACGATCAACGACGTCGTGCTCGCCATGTGCGCCGGGGCGCTGCGCGCCTACCTCCTCGACCAGAGCGCGCTCCCGGACTCCCCGCTGACCGCGATGGTTCCGGTCAATCTCCGCAAGGCCGACGACGACCGCGGGGGCAACCAGGTCGGCACGTTCCTGTGCAACCTGGCAACCGATCTCGACGACCCGGCGCGGCGTCTCGAGATCATCAGCACGTCGATTCGCGACACCAAAGAGGTGTTCCAGCAGTTGCCCCCGGTTCAGCAACTGGCCCTGTCGGCATTCAACATCGGTGGCCTGTTCTTCGGGCTGATCCCCGGCTACCTGTCGGCGGCGTCACCGCCGTTCAACATCGTCATCTCCAACGTGTCGACCGGCCCCTCCGAGCCGCTGTACTGGCGTGGCGCGCGGCTGGATGGAAACTACCCGCTATCCATCCCGCTCGACGGCCAGGCGGTCAACATCACCGTGACCAACAACGCCGACAACCTCGACTTCGGCCTGGTGGGCTGCCGCCGCAGCGTCCCGCACCTGCAGCGGCTGCTGGGCCACCTGGAGACGTCGCTGAAGGACCTGGAGCGCGCCGTCGGCGTGTAGCGGGATCGCGGCGAGGACGCCTAGGGCCTGGTGGTGTAGTCCAGGCACACCGTGGTGCCGTTGGGACGGGCGTTGATGGTGCAGTGGTCGGCGAGCGCGTGCATCAGCATGATGCCGCGGGATCGGCGGGGATCGCTGAGGCGCTGCGGCGAGGGCTGGTGCCAGGATCCGCGGTCGCTGACACACACGCTGATCGACTGGGCGGCGGGGTCGTGGCTCGCCTGCAGTTTCATGGTGCCCGCCGCGCGGTGGGTCCGGTAGGCGTGCTCGACGCAGTTGGCCAGCGCCTCGTTGACGCCCAGAATGATGTCGTCGCGAACCTCCGCGGGGGCCTCAGTCACGTCCTGAAGCCACCGGCGCAGGGCGCGGCGAAGTTCGGCCGCCGTACCGGCGTCGGCGGCACCGGCACAGGTCAACCGCGCGGGAGTCACGACCGTCGGTGGAAGAAGTGAGGTCATGCTAAGGGCATACCCAGTTGCGGGCGTGGTGTTAACTTGTTGGCCGTCTCGCTTTGGCCACAGGCGGATACACATCCGGAATGGGCTTGCCGTACAACGATATACAGAGGGATCCTATGGAATTCCGGGCATTCATCGAACCGCAGCAGGGCGCCCGTTACGCCGATCAGGTCGCCGTTGCCCAGACCGCGGAACAGCTGGGCTTCGCAGCGTTCTTCCGGTCCGACCACTACCTGGCGATGAGCGGCGACGGCCTGCCGGGCCCCACCGATTCCTGGGTGACCCTGGGTGCGATCGCGCGGGAGACATCGAGCATCCGGCTGGGCACCCTGGTGACCTCCGCGACGTTCCGCTATCCGGGTCCGCTGGCCATCGCGGTGGCCCAGGTGGACGAGATGAGCTCGGGTCGCGTCGAATTCGGCCTGGGCAGCGGCTGGTTCGAGAAGGAGCATCAGGCGTACGGGATTCCGTTTCCGCCGCTGCGCGAGCGGTTCGATCGGCTCAGCGAACAGCTGGCCATCGTGACCGGGCTGTGGGCGACCGAACCGGGTGAGACCTTCGACTACGCCGGTGAGTACTACACCATCGCCGGGTCACCGGCGCTGCCCAAGCCGACGCAGCGCCCGCACCCACCGATCGTCATCGGCGGCCTCGGCGCCAAGCGGACCCCGCGGCTGGCGGCGAAGTACGCGGCCGAGTTCAACGTTCCGTTCGCGCCGATGGGCGTCGTGGAAAAGCAATATCAACGCGTGGCGGAGGCGGTCGCCGCGGCCGGCAGGCCCGCCGATTCGATGGTCTACTCGAGCGCGTTCGTGTTGTGCGCCGGGCGTAACGACAAGCAGGTTACCCGCCGCGCGGCGGCGATCGGGCGTGACCTCGACGAGTTGCGCAGCAACAGCCCGCTCGTCGGCACGCCCGCCGAGATCGTCGACAACCTGGGCGCCTGGAAACAGATCGGCGTGCAGCGCGTATACACCCAGTTGCTTGACCTGTCCGATCTGGCGCATCTGGAGTTGGTGGCGAGCGAGGTTATGCCGCAACTGCTTTGACACGCACGAGTGAGCTCGTCAGGTGGACTCGGCCTCGGCGCGTTCCTCCTCGAGCCGGTCCTTGCTGCGCAGCAACCGCAGCAACGTCACGAACAGCAGCCCGCCGATCATGTTGCCCACCACGGTGTAGGCGAACCAGACCAGCCAGGTCAGGTAGCCGAACGGTGCGTGGCCCGTGGCCAGCGCACCGAAGATCAACAGCGAATCAAGGATCGAATGGAACAACCGCAGCCCGGCGAGCAGGAAGGCGGCCGCGACGGCGGCGGCGATCTTGGCGGGAACGGAATCCGTGCCGTGTTGCATCCGGGTCATCAGCGTGATGACCATGCCGCCGAGAACGGCCAGCGCCATGCTCTGACCGGTCAGCGGCGCGGTGGCGAAATGGGTGCCGGATTCGATGGTCTGCGCGTGCAGTTCGGGAAACCCGGTCATGATCAGCCACATGATCACCCAGCCGCCCACGAGGTTCGCGAACATGGTGCCGCCCCACAGTTTGAGCAGCTGCGGGAGGCTGGCGCGCTTGGCGGCAACGGTGACGACGGGGATGATGAAGCCCTCGGTGAACAGCTCACTGCGCCCCAGCAGCAGGGCCAGGAAGCCGATCGAGAACGCGACCCCGGCCAGCAGCGGACGGTGCGTGGCGTCGAGGACGGCCAGATAGGCGAGCACCCCGATCCCCACCTCGGTGCCGCCGAAGAAGCCGGTGACCAGCACGCCGCGCCACGTGCGGTGCAGGCGCTGGGTGCCCTCGCTCAGCATCCTGCTGAAGGCATCCTCGAGCTCGTCCTCGATCGGGCTGTCGGTCTGTCCGAGCTCGCGCTGGGTCGTCTCACTCATGGTGGATGGCCAGATACCCGTTATTCGGCGGGCGGACCATCCGGTGTGAGACATCTGACACGAGCCGTCGCGCCGTCACCTGCGCGGACGCAGCACCGGTGTCACCAGTTCGCCCCCGTCGAGGTAACTCTCCAGGTTGCGGATCGCCAGCAGCGCCATCGCCCTGCGGGTGCGGGCGGTCGCGCTGCCGATGTGCGGGAATAGCACCACGTTGTCCAGCGTCAACAGCTCGGCCGGCACGTGGGGTTCGTCGGCGAAGACGTCCAGCCCCGCCCCGCCCAGGGCGCCGCCGGCCAGCAACTCCACGAGCGCGTCCTGATCGACGACGCTGCCGCGGGCGATGTTGATCAGGTAACCCTCCGGCCCCAACGCCTCGAGGACGGTGCGGTCGACCAGCTGGCGTGCCTGGGGATCGCCGGTGGTGGCCACGACGAGTACGTCGACCGACTCGGCCAGCTCAACCGGCGAATCGGCGTAGCGGTACGGCGACCCGTCGATGCGGTGGCGATTGTGGTACGCGATGGCGCAGTCGAAGCCGAGCAGACGGGTCGCGATGGCCGAGCCGATCCGGCCCAGGCCGAGGATCCCGACCTGCAGACCGTTGACGTCACGGCCATACGGGAAAGGGCCGTCGCGTACCCATCGGTCCGCCCGCACGTAGCGGTCCGCGGCGCCGAAACGGCGCAGGGTCATCAGGATCAGGCCCAGTGCGGTGTCGGCCACGGTGTCCGACAGGACGTCGGGGGTGTTGCTGACGCCGATTCCGCGGCGCTGCGCCGCGGCCAGATCGATCATGTCCACCCCGGCCCCGTTGTTGACGATCACCTCCAAGTTGGGCAGCGCCGCGATCGTGTCGGCGCCGAGGCCGGGCGGCCCCGATGTGATGACCACCCGGATGTCGGGCCCGTGCTCGGCCAGGAAGGCCGCCCGCCCGGGGCCGTCGGGAAGCTTCGTGATGTCGTAGCGTGCGGTCAGCTCGGCTTCGAATGTCCGCTCGAAGGCGCCGACCCGCACCGCGCTCGGGATCTTTGCAGTCGTCACCCCTCCATCATCGGGCGCGGGGAAATATCCGGGTGTCCGCGGTCGTTGTTCACAGCGACGGTGTCGGACATTCCCCCGGGTACCACCTGTAGAACCGTCGCTTCGAGCGACCACTTGCCGAGAGGCGCGAAGACGGCACCGTCCCAAACTTTTTCGTCGCGCGCGGGAAGCAAACCCGCGGCGGCTTGGTTGCACCCCGAATGCGCATCGGAGTCGTGTTCCCGCAAACCGAGCTCGGCGGAGATCCCGCGGTGGTACGCACGTACGGGCAGGCGGTCGAAGGACTCGGATTCACCCACATCCTCGCCTACGACCACGTCGTGGGCGCCGACCCGAGCGTGCACCGGGGCTGGGACGGCCCCTACGACATCGACTCGACGTTCCACGAGCCCTTCGTCATGTTCGGCTATCTGGCAGCGATCACGTCGCTCGAGCTCGTGACCGGCGTCATCATCCTGCCGCAGCGGCAGACGGCACTGGTGGCCAAGCAAGCCGCCGAGGTCGACCTGCTGACCGGCGGCAGGTTCCGGCTCGGTGTCGGATTGGGCTGGAACGCCGTCGAATACGAGGCGCTGGGCGAGAAGTTCACCAATCGCGGCCGGCGCTCCGAGGAGCAGATCGAGCTCCTGCGCAGGCTGTGGACCGAACGATCGGTCACCTTCGACGGGAAGTACCACACGGTGACCGCCGCGGGGCTCGCGCCGCTGCCCACCCAACGCCCGATCCCGGTGTGGATCGGCGCGGCATCCGACCGCGGGCTGGAACGCGCGGGACGGCTCGCCGACGGCTGGTTCCCGATGACCGCTCCAGGCCCGGGCCTGGACCACGCGCGCGCACAGGTGCAGCGCGCCGCCGCGGCCGCCGGCCGGGACGCGGAGAGCCTCGGCATGGAAGGCCGGGTCAGCTGGACCGGAAACGGCGACAAGATCGCCGCCGACATCGGGGCCTGGCGCGCCGCGGGCGCCACCCACCTGTCGGTCAACACCATGAACGCCGGGCTTGCGACCGTCGACGACCACCTCGCCGCGCTGGAACGGGTCGCCGACGACCTGAAGTAGCGGCTAGCCGGCGTCCGCTTCGACCAGGCTAAGGCGCGCTGGGCGGTTGACTTTCGACGAGTTACGCACGCGCGCATAAGGTTCCATCGGCCCGTCGTTGACCTTCACCTCTCCGCCGGTGGCGCAATGCCGGCGCCGCCAGTCGCTGATCGCTTGGTGCGCCGCGTGATCGAGGTAGCTGGCCCTCAGCTGAATGGTGACCACGGTGCGATCGGGGATCGTCGCGAGCACCCCCGTCAGCCGGGGCAGGGCCAGGAAGGTGCATGCGCCTTCGATCAAGACGTGCCATTGGCCATCCACGGGCTTGGCTTCCACCCTGGCGCGCACCACACGCCAACCGGTGACGACGACCGCCACAGCGAGTCCGATCAGCACGCCGTGCAGCAGATTGAGGAAGACGACGCCGACGATCGTCACCAGATAGACGGCGAGATCGCCATTGCGCGAGGCGGTCTCGATGTGAGCCGGCTTCAACAGCTCGATTCCGATGACGATGAGCAACCCCGCGAGCGCCGCGGTGGGAATCTGTTCGACCAGTCCCGCGAAGGGTACGGCAAACAGCAGGACCCACACCCCGTGCATGATCGTCGAGGCGCGAGTTTTGGCGCCCGCGTTGACGTTCGCCGCGCTGCGCACAATTACGCCTGCGATCGGGAGCCCGCCGATCGCGCCCGACGCCATATTCGCCGCGCCCTGCCCGATCAGCTCGCGGTTGAAGTCGGTGCGCGCCCCGGTGTGCATGCGATCGATCGAGACGGCCGTCAACAGGCTTTGAACGCTGGTGATCAGCGTGACGGTGATCACCGCGATCACGACCGCCCGCCATTCGCCCTCGGGCAGCTGGGGCAGCTGTAACGCCTCCAGCGCCGAGCCCTCCAGCCTGATCCGGGACACGTTGAACGGCAACGCGACCGAGAGGACGGTGACGGCGACGATGGCGACCAGTGGGCCGGGGATCTTGGCCACCCGGGCCGGGGCCCAGCGCCAGGCGAACAGAATGGCGATGACGAGCAGGCCCAGGACGACCCCCGGCCGGTGCGCGCCGACGATTTGGGCAGGCAGGCCGACGACGTTCGTCCAGGCCGAGCTCTGCGATTGGCCGCCGAGCAATACGTGCACCTGCTGCAGCGCGATCGTGATTCCGATGCCGGCCAGCATGGCGTGCACCACGACCGGTGAGATCGCCAAGGCGGCCCGTGCGATTCGGCTGATTCCCAACATCACTTGCAGGGCGCCGGCGATGACGGTGATGAAACATGTCACCGCCCAGCCGAACTGGGAGACCAGATCGGCGACGACGACGGTGAGTCCGGCCGCCGGACCACTGACCTGCAACGGTGACCCGCCAACGCACCCCGCGACGATGCCGCCGACGATCGCCGCGATCAAACCGGACAGCACCGGGGCGTCGGAGGCGATCGCGATGCCCAGCGACAATGGCAGCGCCACCAGAAAGACCACCAACGATGCCGGCAGGTCGTACTGAATGGCCGCGCGCCACCGGTCGCCTCGAGCCGGTTCCGCTCGCTCGGTGTCGTTTTCAGCTGGCCGCCCGGCGTGTGGCATCGGCCCTCCCTGGGATATGCATGAGGGGCGCGTTCGGGTCGCCGCCCGTAACGCGCCGAGATCGCAGTGTAAAACACAGGGGCACAATCGATCACGACGCCGCGAACGTCGTTGTTCTGATCAGCGTGCCGTGCCTATACATAAAGAAGCTATGGGGCACCCAACCGCGTCGCAACCCGACGCTCCAGGCGCATAGCGAACGCAAATCTTTTGCGGCGCAGTTCGCCCGGAGTATCAATGCCGCCCGGCGCCAGGCCGGTTCATGGAAATCACCCGCGGCGCAACGCATTTACTCCAGGACGAAGATCGGTATCCGCCTCGTTGTCTTCGCCTGGTATTCGGCGTAGGGAGGATAGGCCTCGACCGCGCGTCGCCACCACTGCTCGCGCTCGGCCCCCTCGAGTTCTCGTGCGTTGAGCGCGAAAACCTTGTCGCCGTCCTGCAGGGTGACGTCCGGATTGGCTTTGAGGTTGAAGTACCACAACGGGTGTGCGGGGGCTCCGCCCTTCGACGCGACCATGGCATAACGGCCGCCGTATTCGACGCGCATCATCGGCACGTACCGCTTCTTGCCGGACTTTGCCCCGGTCACCGTCACCAGGACGACGGGCCGATCCAGAATCTCGACCCCGTCGGTCGTGCCTTGCTTGAGGATCTGCTCGGTCTGCTCGCGTACCCAGTCCCTCGGGCTCAGTTCGATCTCGTCGGCCATACCCGATCTCAACACGTCCCCGCGCCGCAGTCATCCCCCGCGGGAATCGTCGATCCGCCTGTCCGTCGACGGGCGCGTAGAGTGGACCGCATCGCTTAAATGAGCTAACTAACCAGGGAGAGGGGTCGGGTAGTGGGCCGCACCGAGAACGACACATGGGACCTGGCCTCGAGCGTCGGAGCGACCGCAACGGCGGTGGCCGCCCAGCGGGCGATCGCTTCGAAAGGGCCCGAGCCGCTGCTGAACGATCCCTTCGCCGATCCGCTCGTGCGCGCCGTGGGCAGCGAGGTCTTCGTCAAGCTCCTTGACGGCCAGATCGACCGCTCCGACGATCCCCTGCTGAATCGCGAGGCCGTGAACGAGCAGATCACGGTCCGCACCCGGTACTTCGACGACTTCTTTATGCAGGCAACGCAATCCGGGGTCCGCCAGGCGGTCATCCTGGCGTCCGGCCTGGACACCCGGGCCTACCGCCTGTCCTGGCCGGCCGGCACGGTGGTCTACGAGATCGACCAGCCCGAGGTCATCGAGTTCAAGACGCGGGTGCTGGCCGACCTGGGCGCCGCGCCGGCCGCCGAGCGCCGCACGGTGGCGATCGACCTGCGCGAGGACTGGCCGGCCGCCCTGGTCAACGCCGGCTTCGACGCCGGCGCGCCGACGGCGTGGAGCGCCGAAGGCCTGCTCGTCTACCTGCCACCCGAGGCGCAGGACCGCTTGTTCGACAACATCGTCGCGTTGTCCGCGCCGGGCAGCCGGATCGCGACCGAGCACATGGATCTGCGCAACATCCCGGCGGACTGGGCGCAGAAGCTGACCGAGCGGTCGCAACGGCTGGGCTCCGACATCAATCTGGCCGAGCTGTTCTACACCGGCGACCGCAACACCGCGGCCGAATACCTGGCGGCGCACGGCTGGCGGGTCGACATCCGGACCACCGAGGAGGCCTTCGCCGCCCACGGGTTCGAGGTGCCCGACGACGAGCTGGCTTCCTTCGGCGAGGACTCCGGTTACCTGACCGCCACCTTGGCCTAAGCGGGCCGCCAACCATATCAACCCCATTGACATATATCAGCGTGATTGATATAAAGGTCCCATGTCTCAACCGACTCACGAAATGTTCGAAGCCGCCTACCGGGGCGAAGCGCCCGAGATGGGCGAGGGCAACCGCCCGCCGTGGAGCATCGGCGAGCCGCAGCCGGAGATCACCGCGCTGATCGAGGCGGGGAAGTTCCACGGCGACGTGCTTGATGCCGGCTGCGGGGAGGCGGCGGTGTCGTTGTTCCTCGCCGAGCGCGGCTTCACCACGGTGGGCTTGGACCAGTCGCCCACCGCCATCAAGTTGGCCCGCGAGAAGGCGGCCAGGCGTGGCCTGACCAATGCCAGCTTCGATGTCGCGGATATCAGCGCCTTCGACGGTTACGACGGTCGATTCGGCACCATCGTCGACAGCACCCTTTTCCACTCGATGCCCGTCGAGCTACGCGAGGGCTATCAGCGATCCATCGTGCGGGCGGCCGCGCCGGGTGCCTCCTATTTCGTGCTGGTCTTCGACCGTGACGGCGTGCCGGCCGAGAGCCCGATCAACGCGGTGACCGAGGAGGAGCTGCGCGACGCGGTCGCCAAGTACTGGGTGATCGACGAGATCCGGCCGGCGCGCATCCACGCCAACGTGCCCGACAGCTTCCTGGAGGCATCCGAGGCCTTCGCCGGCACCGACATTCGCGACGAGGGCAACGGCCGGAAGTCCATGCGGGCCTGGCTGCTGTCCGCGCATCTCGGCTAGCGGCGAGGTTTCGGGGCGCGGGATTCGGGAGACCCTGACTGGAGCGACATCACCGTCAGAGGAGCTCACGTGGACCAGCAAGTCAATCTCGACCCGCCGCCCGCGCCCGAGGACGCCCGGCAGGCGACCGAGGAACAGCGCAAGCTGCAGGAACAACTCGAGCATCAGAACGATGATCCCGACGCGCCCGGGTTGCAGCAGTCCCGCCATGACACGGCCGATGAAAGTACGCGCTAGGTTGCGCAACCGCCTCTAGGGGGCGGCGCGTCAACTCCCGCGACTCGACGGCAACCCGCACGCCGCGGGAGTTGGCTGGGCAACGGTCGAGGCCGCCCGCATCGCCCGGTCGGGTTCACCAGTCACCCCCGCGGCCCGGCGTGAACGGGAAGCTCCGCTGTTGAGCCAGCAAGCGAAGCCGCCCAGGACGAGGCCGACCCCAACACCGATGTCGGGACGCTGGCCCAGCATGAGCCACGCCAGTACTGCGGCGACCGCGGGGATGACGGCGAAAAGCATCGCGACCGCAGCCGCGCCGTGGGTGTTGATGGCCCGGACGTAGAGGCTCACCGCCAGCGTCGCGTTCAACAGCACCATGCCGGCGACCGCGATCGCGGCCTGCCGGACGTCGTGCACGGTGAACGGCGTGAGGAGCGCCAGCGCCGCGGCGGGAACGAGCGCGACCGCGTTCTGCAGCGCGCTCATCGTGCGAAAGTCGACGCCGACGCAGAACCGTTGCTGGTAGACACCGCCTGCTGAAAGGCCAAGCAGGGCAACGCCAAGCAGCACGATGACCGGGTCCACGCCGTGGGTGGTCGCCAACCGTTTGGCGCACGCGGCGAGCACCGCGAGGACACCGAGGGCGAGCGCGAGCAGTCGCTGGGGGCCGAGCGGCTCCCGCAGGAACAGCGCGGCCAGGATGGCCGTGGCGACGGGGTTCATCGCGACCACCACCGCGCACAACACCGCGGGCGATCCACGCTGAACTGCCTCGTAGAGGCAGCAGAACTGCACGGCCTGGATCAGCAGGCCCACCACCACGACATGACCGAACTGCGCGCCCCGCGGCCAGGGCGCTTTGGCCAGCACCGCCCATATCGCCAAAACCATTGCGGCCAAACCGAAGCGGAACACCAGCGCAGCCATGGGCGCCATGGCCGTCACCGCCAGCACCCCGATGGGATAACCGAGGGCGTAGAAGAACGTCACCGCCGACGCGGTGGTCAGCGGCATGCGCGGCAGGTCCATGCGACCCATGCTGTCCTAGGCCCACCTGCGCAGTCCAACGATTATTGCTGATCGAGACCGATCGCTTTTTCTTATCAGTGATGTGGGGTGGCGGCCGAGATTTGGCCGACGAACTCGGCTATTGATCAGCGATGCTGATCGGAATATGGTGCTGCTATGCCTCAGGTGCTGGACATCGCGCCGTTGCGCAGCCTCGTCGCGGTCGCCGACTGTGGTGGATTTCACCGCGCCGCCGCCGCGCTGCACCTGAGCCAGTCCGCGGTCAGCCAACACCTGCGCCGGGTCGAGGCGGTCGTCGGCGAGCCGCTGATCCAGCGGTCCGGTCGCGGCATCGTGTTCACCGAGATGGGGCTGAAGGCACTGCGCCATGCCCGCACGATCTTGGCCGCACATGACACGGCGCTCGACGACCTCGGCGCCACCGAGCCCAGGCTCCTGACGATCGGGGCCACCGAGCACGGCGCGGACGTGATGCTGGCGGGGCTCACCAGCCTGCTGCGTGAGCGGCTTCCCGACCGACGCGTGCGCTTCCGGCTGGACCGCAACGTGTCGCTGGCCGACTCGATCGAACGCGGCCTCGTCGACCTGGCGATCATGCTCGACGGCGCCGGCCTGGACCGCGCCAACGCGTCCGGGTTGGTTCGCCTGCAATGGATTTCGGCGCGCGCCTTAGCCGCCCCGGCGCGCGAACCACTCCCGCTGGTGATCTTCTCCGAGCCGTGCACGTTGCGGGAACCCGCGTTCGCCATCCTCGAAAACCACGGCATCGACTATGAGATCGCCGCCGAATGCGGCGACCTGTCCGGGCTGTATGCGGCGGTACGGTCGGGGCTCGGGGTGGCGTTGCTGCCGATGATCGGCAGGCTGCCGGACGGCGTGTGCCCTGCCGAGGGACTACCGCCCACCAACCTCGCATCCATTCTGGTTCGCGGCCGGGCCGGCATCGACCCGGGCTTGCTGGGCACCGTGGACGAGGCGGTGCGTGAGGTGCTCGCCGCCGCGGACTAACGGCTTCCGCAAAATAGTGCCGTCGAGTCGCGTTTTTCGCACTCCGTCATGTCGTTTGACGTGATGGCGCCGAATCGCGCGGCCTCGCGCGCGAACCGATCCGGTGCGTCGGGCAGCGCATCGGGCCCCTCCAGCCGAAAGCAGCTCGGCGCCAGTGGGCCGAACAGCAGGGCGCGGCGCAGCTGCGGCCAGTTTTCCAGGCGCGGTTCCACGCCAGCGGCTCGGGCGAACGTGATGGCGGCGAGGTTCAACCGCGTCTTCTGGGACAACCCCCGACGAGCACGGTAGGCGTCGATTGCCGTTCGCTGGCCCGCTTCAGGTACATCGGGTACGACGCCGCCCCACGTGTAGGCGATCCACCTGGCCTGAAGTTCCAGCGGCACAAAGTATCCGCCCGCCTGGTCCCACATGCCCATGAGCGCAAGCCCTGGGAGGTCCGGATGAAAGGTAAACCGATCGGCGTCCAGGTGCACCGCGTCAAGGTCCAGAATCTGCTGGATTTCGTTGCTCAGGAACGGTAGACGCACATCGAAACCGGTACCGAACAGGATCCCGTCGAACTCCTCCGCTCGATCGTCGGCGAAGGTGACCGTCGCGCCCGACACCGCTTTCATCCACGGCCGCACCGATATCCGGCCTTCGGCGACCAACGGAAGATAATGCTGGCTCAACGTCACCCCGGCCGCGAAGAGCGATGGGTCGGGCGCCGGGGCGCCGTACTGCTCGGGGCTTCCCGCCGCGCCGATCACGATCTCTTTCAACTGGCGATCGATGTCTTCTGCTGGCAGGGTCTCTTCGGCTAACGCGCCGTAGCGCGTGTAGAGCAAGTGGTCGGTGGGGACGCCGGCAACGAACTTGGGGACGACGTATCGTTGTCGCCGCTGCGTCACGACGACACGCGCCGCCCCGAGTTGCGCGAGCTCCGAAGCGATTTCGAGCGCACTGATTGCGCAGCCGGCGACCAGAACGCGCTTGCCGCGATACGCTGCGGCGTCTCTATAGCCGAATGTGGGCTTGGCACCCGCGCAGCCGGAGAACGTTTCCAGTCCGGCGACAGCGGGCACCGCCGGCGCATTGAACCTGCCGCTGGCCACCACCACGCGCTCGAAGCGGTCGGTCCCGTCGGCATGACTCACGAGCCACCCGGGAGCGTCGTCCCGGCTGACCAACTCCACCCGGTTGCGGAGCCGGATGCGTGACATCAATCCGAATCTGGCGGCGTAGCGATGCAGGTAGTCGAGAATCTCGTGGTTCGGTAGGTAGACAAGGTCGGTGTCGTGCTCGAGGTCGCTGAAGGCAGTCATCGTGCGACTGCTGTTGGTGTACATGCCCGGCCATATGCCGCTCGATCCGGCCAACGCCGCCCACTGCCCACCCAGCGCCGGACCGCGCTCGAAGACCGTGGGCTCGAACCCTTGCGACAACAGCCAGCGCGCCGCCACCAGCCCGCCCGGTCCGGCGCCGATCACGGCGACGCTTGTCATCCGGTAACTCTCGCACGCCCCTGCCCGTGTGAGTGGCGGTTCACAGCGCGGCGGTGAGTCTCCATAATGCTGCGCGGTCCAGAGACGCTGAGCGGTCGATGGGGCTGATCACCACGTCGGTGGCGCCCGCATCGCGATAACGGCGTAGCTGGCGCACGACACGTTCCTCGGGTCCGATGGCGGCGAGCTCAGTGACGCTGGCAAGTCCTTCCCTGGCGATTACGTTGCGATAAGAGGGGATGCTCTCGTAAAAACTCAGATGTTGCGCGGCGATGGCCTGGGCGCCTTCGACATCTTCGGACAACAGCACCGGAACCGCGGCGATGATGCGCGGCACGGGACGCCCCGCATCGGCCGCCGCCTTGGTGATCTCCGGCACGATGAATTCGCCGATGGTCCGGGGCCCGGCCAGGTAGGGCAACGTCCCGTCCGCCAGTTCGCCGGTGACCCGCAACGCCTTTGGGCCCATCGCCGCCACATACACCGGAATCGGGGTCCCGCCCGGGACCTGTACCGGCCAAGTGGGGCTCGCGCTGAGTTCGCTGCCGTGGAAATCGACGCCGGCGGTGTTGAACACCGAACCGAGGATCGTCAGATGCTCCCGTAACCGCGCGATGCCGTTGGACCAGTCAGTGCCGAAAGCCTGGCGCTCGATCTGGCGGGCGCCCAGACCGAGGCCCAGGCTGAAGTTGCCGTGCGCCGCGGCCTGTGCCGTCTGCGCCAGTGAGGCGACGATCAGCGGGTGGCGTGGGTTGATCGGTACCACCGACGTCCCCACACCAAGGCCGGGCACGGCGGCGCCGACGAGGGCCGCCAACGTGATCGCGTCGTAGTTCTGCTGTTGGGGCAGCCACACCTGGGCGACGCCGTGTTCATGGGCTTCTCGGGCTTGCGCGATCACATCGTCGACAAGGTTGGCGGCATCGGGGCGGGCCATGAGGATGATTCCGGTCGGCATATCGACAAGCAACGGCGCCGTCCGCGCGAGCATTCCTATCGCGTCGCCATGATCGAAAATGTGCGTGCATGATGTCGCGCACCCAACGAGGCGTTGACCGGCTTGAACACCTATCGCTACTGTGCGCGAATGCCGCTGGAGGCCGTTGGAAACTAGTGCCTCCGCACATTGGGCTCGAAACGGTCGGCAATTCGATGACATCGGCACGATGACGACATAGCCGCCGTCATGTCAGGGCTATCGTGCACGTTAGGGTGCGTTCGCCGGCCTCCGTGAACAGGCCAGTAGAAAAGTTGGGCAATTCATGACCGCAGCAACCGAAACGTCGGTGCTCGAATCGCGGGTCGGCCATTACTACCAGGTCGACGACACATACCAGGTCGGCCGCGAGAAGATACGCGAGTTCGCTCGTGCCGTGCAGGACTATCACCCCGCGCACTGGGATGTCGCCGCTGCCGCTGAGCTGGGATATTCGGGAGTGGTGGCGCCGCTGACATTCACGTCGGCCCCGGCGATGGCAGCCAATCGGCACCTGTTCGAATCGGTGGTCATCGGTTACGAGATGTACCTGCAGACCGAAGAAGTCTTTGAGCAGCACCGGCCGATCGTCGCCGGCGACGAACTACACATCGACGTCGAGCTGTCATCGGTGCGCAGGATCGCGGGCAGAGACCTGATCACCGTGACCAACACTTTCACCGACACTGCGGGCGAGCGCGTGCATACGCTTCACACCACCGTCGTCGGCGTCACTGCCGAGGACGTCGATCCGGCGATCAGGACGACCGCGCAGCAAGTGATGATGCACGACGTGAACCTCGCCGGCATCGACTACTCCGATGCGGCCTACCAAAAGACGGTGCGCCCCGAAGGTGAGATTCGCATCGCCCAAGGAGATCCGACCCGTATCCCTGGGACGCCGTGCTTCGATGAGGTAAATGTCGGCGACGAGTTACCGGTGCACCACGCCCGACTGTCCCGAGGCGACCTGGTGAATTACGCTGGCGTGGCCTGCGACGCCAACCCGCTGCACTGGGACGAGAACCTCGCAAAAATGGCGGGGCAACCCGATGTGATCGCTCACGGGATGCTCACCATGGGTTTGGGCGCGGGATTCGCCTCCGCATGGTCGGGCGATCCCGGTGCGGTGAGCCGCTACGCGGTGCGACTGTCGCAACCCGTGATCGTGTCGGCCGCCGGGGGCGCGGACATCGAGTACAGCGGCCGGATCAAGTCGCTGGACCCGGCCACGCGCACCGGTGTCGTCATCGTCGCCGCGAAGTCCGGTGGCCGGAAGATCTTTGGCCTGGCGACGTTGAATGTCCGCTTCCGCTGACCGGTGAACCACGGCTGGTGGGCCATCTCGGAGGACCAGGACGTTGCCGCGATGGCGAACGTCCGAGCCAAACCCAAGCTCCAACCGTTCTAACTGATGCTGGGTAGCTCTGCGGCGTTCGTATCAGCGGCTTGGTGGCCAATGAATTCTAGTCCGGCGCGAATTGCGGGGCGGTGGCGCAAGATTCGGTAATGCGCTAATCGGCCGAGCCCTCGCGTGGTCAGGAAGAGTGCGCCTGGCCATGCCGTGGCTACGCGTTCACTGGCGGCATAGGGGCTGTCCGGGTCGTCGGGGTCGTGGATGAGAAGTAGCGGCGGATGGTTGGCTAGTCGACCGTTCCACGTCAGGTTCGTCTCGTGCAGCTGCATACCGATCCGGGCCTCGAGGCGACGGTGCAGACCCGAACGGATCCGGCGCCCGAAGCCGTGGCGTGCCGCGAACAGATCGAGATAGAGGGGAAATTCGCCCATTGGCGCCAAGAAGACCAAGCGCCCTACCTGTGCGCCCTGAGCCGCAGCCAGTGCTGTCGAGTTCGCGCCGAGTGAGTGGGCAATCACCGCGTGTGCCGGCCCATGGGTCTCGATCATGGCCGCAATCGCGTCGGCACACTCGATGGCGGTGGTACGCCCGGGAGCGAGCGCACCCGGATCCGATTCGTTGTGGCTCGGCAGGTCGAATGCAATGACCCGATACCCCTCCTCCACCAGCGGTTTGACGAAGACTGCCAAATGCGCGCGCTGGCCGCCCCATCCGTGCACCAGATATACCGGCGGCCCCTCACCCCATTCCTCCCCAGCGACCCGATGCCCATCCCAGAACGCTTCTATCGATCTGCCCGGTGACACGCCCGGCGGCATTTTCAGACTCGACTCAAGAACCGGCGGGGTGCACCACAACTCGACTGCCCACCGCGATCCCAGAGAGGGCGCCAACCGCTCAAGCACCCAGAAAATTCGGCGCACCCGGGCAGCGACGGGCGGCAGGACGCCGGAGCCGGCGATATCGAGCGGTGCTATCCCACTGGCCTGTGCTTGCGCATATGCCGGTCCAGATGCCCCCTCAGTCATGAACCGCGATCGTAGTAGGCCAGCACGCAATGACCATATCTGTGCTGCTTCACGCGTCAGTTAGCAACCACGCTGGCGGGACCAGATCACATGACATGCGCAGACTGGGTCGAAGACCAGTACGACCGGGAGTAGCGGGAGGAAGCCGATTCATTTTCGCAGATCAAATCCGGACGAACCCGCCATCGCGACTATTGAAGTGAAAATCGGAACCCTGATGTAGGTTCTCAAACTGGGTGGCGGATCGCGATCTCTATACCAGCAGATTCGCAAGCTTCTCATGAAGATGGCGGATGCGTTTTCTCATCTTCATGGCGGATCCTGGAACGGTGCGCGATGCGCGGCGCCTAATGGTGATCGCGGGGTTGCGCCAGGCCCGCGATGAACAGGTCGATCATGCCGTGCACGTCATAGTCTGGATCGGCTTCGACGCCGATGCACAGGTTGCCGACGCCGTGTAGGAAGTCCAGCGGGCGGACGTCACCGCGCGGAAGACCGCTTGCCACGGCAGCTTTCAGCAATCGATCGCACACGGGCAACAGGCGTTCAAGGAATTCGGCATGCAAAGTGTCGAAGCCGGCCTGGTCTGAGCGCAACGCCCGGGCCAACCCGTGCTTGGTGACCAGGAAGTCGGCGAACCGGTGAACCCACGACCGCAACGCTGCATACGGGTTCTCGTCGGGTGCCGGGACGATCGCCTCGAGCGAGGACAGCGCATCGAGTTGATGGCGAAAGACCGCCACGACGAGATCGGCGCGGGTGGGAAAGTGCCGATAGATGGTGCCCACCCCGACGCCGGCCTCGGCCGCGATCTCACGCACAGGCGCGTCGACCCCGGCGCGCACGAACACCGCTGCGGCGGCATCCAAAAGCGCCTGTTCGTTGCGGCGAGCGTCGCTGCGCTTGGCGGGGCGCGTGCGGGCGGCCGGGGCCGGAGGCGTCACACTTCTCCTCTTTCGATCAAGGTTGAAAAGCGGAGCGCTGTTCCGCTACGCTAGCGGAGCGGCGTTCCGGTTCTATGGTAGATCGCCGTTCCCCAGCTCACCGAATGACTCAGAAGAGGTTTGACACCATGAGCGTCACTCTCGCGACCGCCGACAACGACATCGATCGAACGACGCCGGTCATCTCAGTGCGGCCGGTGACCCTGGCCGCGCCGGACCGTGGCCACGACCTGCAGGTACGCGTCTCCGCACCCGCGAGCGGCCGAGGGCTACCGGTCATCGTCTTCTCCCACGGCATGACGCTGACGATGGACGATTACGTCCCCTTGAGCGAATTCTGGGCCTCCCGTGGGTTCATCGTGATCCAGCCAACCCACCTCGACTCGCTGGGCCTCGCCCCAGATGACCCTCGCACCCCTGACATCTGGCGGATTCGGGTCCAGGATCTGACACACATATTCGACCAACTCGACCGGGTCGAAGCGGCCGTGCCCGGCCTGACCGGGCGCATCGACCGCGGGCTCGTGGTCGCGGCCGGACATTCATGGGGAGCGCAGACCGCCAGCATGCTCGCCGGCGCGGGCGTCGTCGAGGGCGGCCGGGCGCCGGGGCAAAGCATGGCCGACCCCCGGGTGAAGGCCGCACTGCTGCTCTGCTTGCCCGGAACTGGGGGCACTGATCTGACCCCATTGGCCACCGAGTACTTCCCTTTTATGAACCCCGATTTCACCGATCTGACGACCCCGAGCCTCATGGTTTCCGGCGACCACGACCAGTCCCCCCTCAGCACGCGCGGTCCGGACTGGTTTACCGACGGCTACCGGCTCAGCCCGGGTGCACGCGACCTGCTTGTGCTGGCGGGCGGCGAACATGGCCTCGGCGGCATTCAGGGCTACAACGACACCCGCACCACCGACGAGAGTCCAATGCGCGTCGCGATCGTCCAGCACGCCACGGTGGCCTGGCTGCGCACCGCGCTCGGTATCGATGACAGTGCATGGCCTTCCCAGCGACAAAGACTCGCCGCCAACCCCGAGCAGCTGGCAAGAGTCGACTCGAAGTAAACGAATCCCTACTTCACCTACGCTCCAAGTGCTGCGAGCATGCGTGCCTGACACAGGAACGGCGACCACGCGTAGCCACTAGGGCTCAGTACGTACGTTCCGCTCACCGAACCCCAAGCCGTTACGGTCGCGGGCGATCAACGCTGACGACGGCCATGAGACCGCAAGTCACGCCCCATATCCCGGACGTTGCGACAGCGACACACAAGCAAAAGCTTGCATTGACGACAACAGCAGTGAGCGACGAACGTCTTCGAATCAGGCAGCAAGGGCTCGTCATGACCGCGACGCTATGTCGTGGCGATGTGGGTAACGGGATGGACCGCTTGCTGGCGGACTCGTTGGTGGCGTGGGCGGATCAGGTGGTGACAAACGCTCAGGCTGGTCAGCTGCGCGTGGCCGTTCTCCGCAACGAAGGGTTCGCGTTCTGCGTCGGTGGCGACCTCGTTCATTTCACCAACGCGGCGAACATGGCTGCCGAGCTGAGCTATGTCGCCGGATCGATCCACGAAGCCCTCAAGTTGCTGACGGCGGCACCTGTTCCGATCATCACGGTGGTCGACGGCGTAGCCGCCGGCGGCGGAGTGGGGCTCGCGCTAGTCGGAGACATCGTCATCGGTACCCCGGCAACGAAGTTCAAGATGGCGTACACCAGCGTCGGACTATCTCCGGACTGCGGCGGGTCATGGTTCCTGACCCACCGCGTCGGGCTGGGCACAGCGTTGGAGATGACGCTGAGCAACCGCACCGTGGGGGTTGACGAAGCCGAGCGCATAGGTCTGGTCGGGCCCGTGAGCGATTCGGACGCCGGCACCGACCAAACGGTAGACCGGGTCACCGAGCGTCTGGTCTCAATGTCGGGGGATTCCCTCGCCACGACCAAACGGCTGATCCGGTCAAGCCTGACCACCGACCTGTTCGCACACTTGGATGTGGAGGCTCACAACATCTCCCGGCTTGGCGCCAGTGCGGACGGCTTAGAAGGTGTACGCGCATTCTCCGAGAAACGGCCCCCCGTCTTTGGCAACTCTGGCGGCGCAGAATAGTTCCTATTCGATCGGGTTGCGGTAGCCGGCGCTGTATGGGAGCTGACGTTAGGTAATACCCGGCTAGACCCGATGCACTATGTCTGCGGAAAGATTCTCACCCTGGATTTAGGGCACCCACTGCACGCGCGTCCTTGGTTGGGTATCGCGACGATCCCTTCGCGGGGAATCCGGGTTGGCGGGCCGCTGGGCTGGCGGGGCTGACGGCGAGGATCGTTGCGCTGCGGATGTCGGGGACCCCGCTGCAGCCCCGCAAGTTGTTTGTCGTTGCCACGGGCCACGAGCCCATGTCCAGACCGGTGGAGATGCCCAGTCGTTGAGACCTCAGCTCGCTCAATTCATGAGCGGCTGGCTGTATTCGCGGTCGGCGTGGGGCTCGCCCTGCGGACGCGCAGGCTCGCCCATCCGAGCAGGACAACCCACAGCAGTGGTAGCGCGACGGCGAGCTCGTGGTGCTCTCGTGGGAGGGTGCCGTTGGCGAGATAGAACAGCGTGGCGATCACGTCGATGAGTTGGATTGCGATCATGGTGTCGATCCACAGATGATGGCGGCCGGGCGAGCGCGCCGCGGCGACCATTCCGATTCCATAACCGATGAATCGAGCACCGGCCGTGGCCAATACGAAGTTGACCCACGGTGGGGCCCCAGGTGCCACGCCAAGCATCACGACGACGGCAGCAGGGGCAGCTAAATACATCGCGCCGATACCAAGCTGGATGATTCCCACGACGATCATCGAGGCGCGGAGAAACCGCATGCTGGTTGCCTTTCTTTCGTGGCGCCCTGCGCGTCTAGGCGACCGGTTTGGCGAACTGGGCATTGATGCGTCGCACCTCGGGCGAATCGGCGCTCAGGCCCTGAAGGTCGAGCCGTGGGGTATAGGGGCGTTGCAGCCGATCGAGTTCGTTTGTACTTAAGGTGATTTCGAGAGAGGAGACTGCGTCGTCGATCTGCGCGGTCGTGTTCGCCCCGACGATCGGGGCGGCAACGACCGGATTGTGGTGGAGCCAGGCCAGGGCAATCGTGGCGCGAGACACACTACGTGCATGAGCGATGTCGCCGACCGCGTCGATGATCGCGCGATCAGCGGCAGCGGTGTGCTCGGAGTAGAACAGCTGAAGGCCGGGGTCGGATGCAGAACGGGCTGTAGTGGTCTCAACGGGGCGGGCCAGCCGCCCGCGTGCCAGTGGGCTCCACACCATGGTTCCCACGCCCTCGTCAGCGCACAGGGGTAGCATTTCGCGTTCCTCCTCTCGGGCCAACAAGTTGTACTGGTCTTGCATGGTGATAAATCTGGCCCAGCCGTGTTGGCGTTGTAGGTGCAGGGCTTTGGCGAATTCGAAGGCCCGCATGGAGGACGCGCCGAGGTAGCGGGCTTTGCCGGACTTGACGACGTCGTGGAGGGCCTCGAGGGTTTCTTCGATCGGTGTGTGAGTGTCTAGGCGGTGGATCATGTAGATGTCGATGTAGTCAGTGCCCAGTCGGCGCAGGCTCGCATCGATCTCGGTCATGATCACCTTGCGCGACAGTCCTTGGCCGTTGGGGCCGGGACGCATCGGGGAGCACACTTTTGTGCAGATGACGACCCCGTCACGGTCGGTGTAGTCGTGCAGGGCGCGGCCCAAGATCTCTTCGCTGCTTCCCAGCGAGTAATAGTTCGCGGTGTCGAAGAAGTTGATGCCGACATCGAGTGCGTGTTTGATGAGCGGCCGGCTGTGGTCCTCGTCGAGCGACCATGCGGGGTAGCCGCGACTGGGCTCGCCGTAGGTCATGGCGCCGATCGCGATCGGGGAGACATCCAGACCGCTGTTTCCTAACTTGGTGTAGCGCATGGGAATTCCTTTGCCGATTGCGGATAGTGACTCGTTGCACCGCGCGCGGGCGTCTACCCCAGCGACGCCATTTTGGGGACGACCTCTTCGCCGAGACGGGTGACGAATCCGACCGGATCAGGATTCCCCGGCAGCACGGGGACGTTGATCAGCTCCATGCCGGCTTCGGCGAAGCCTTCCATCGCCCGCCAGAATGTCGTCGGTTCAGCGAAAGGTTGGAACTGCGGCCCGATCATTAAGGTTTTTTGGATTTGCCCAGGGTCACGCCCGATTGCATCGCAGTGCTTGGCCAGAACCTCGATCTTGTGTTTGGCCTCTTCGGGTGTGACGGCGTTGCTGTTCCAGATGTCGGCGTACTCGGCGACCATGCGCAGCGTCTTCTTCTCCCCGTCTCCGCCAATCAGAATGGGAGGGCGATTGATTGGTTGTGGCTGACATATCGTCTCGGCCAGCTGGTAGTGCTGTCCCTGGTAGGGCCCGTCGTTGTCACTCCACATCTGAGCGCAGATCTGCACAGTCTCTTCGAGCATTTCGAATCGTTGTCGCAGCGGTGGATACGGCACACCAAGGGCCAAATGCTCGCGCTCATACCATGCCGCGCCGAGGGCGAGCATGGAGCGGCCCTGGGAGAGCACATCGAGGGTGGCGACCGTCTTAGCCAGAAGCCCGGGATACCGGTAGGTCACGCCGGTCACCATCAAACTCAGAGTGATCGTGTGGGTGTGGCCGGCCAAGAAGCCTAGTGAGGTGTAGCCCTCCAGGAACGGATCTTCGGCTTTGCCGACCATTTCCATCTGGAAAAAGTGGTCGGCGAGGGTGAACATGGTCGCGCCTGCTTGCTCGGCGCTTTTGGCTGTCGCCGCAAGCGTCGGCGCCAGGTTCTGGGGGGAGCCCGGTAAGAAGTCGATGAAATGTACGCCCAGTTCCATGATTTCGCTATCCTTTCTCTTCCAGCGTTAGCGGTCACTGACACGGCGATCGATGCCGTGCAGGCCCGTGCCTCGTGGCAGGGTGTGGGATGCGGCGAGTGCCGTATCGGTGCGCGCACATAGGAGTGCTCGCAGCCGGCTGCGGCCGCGGTGCAGTCGCGATGCGACGGTCCCGACGGGGCTTTGGGTCAGTGCGGCGATGTGTTTGACCGGTAGCCCCACCACGTCCGCGTAATAGACGACGATGCGGAAGTTCTCCGGCAAGTCGCCGACCGCCGACGCAATATCGAGGTCGGGCACATTGAGCAGAGCTTCTTCCTCGGCGGATTTCGGATGTCTTGCTCCCGAGCGTGGATCGTGGACTAAGGGGTCGGATTCGATCCCGTTCCCGAGGCTAACCTCGAGGCGACGCTGCCGCCGTCGCCACCATGTGATGTAGCTGTTGGTCTGGATGCGGTACAACCAAGCTCGAAGGTTCGTCCCATGCCGGAAGGTGGCGAAAGCGGTGAACGCCCGCAACAGCGTGTCCTGCAGCAGGTCTTCAGCATCGGGGTGGTTTCGTGTCAGGCGCAACGCGTGCGCATAAAGAGCAGGCGTCAAGGGCATCACGTCGCGTTCGAATCGGTCTGCCAGGGCCTTCGAAAAGGCGCCGCCCGTTGTATCCCTGCTAACCGCGGTCACTTCTTCCCCGCCCCTGAATAGGCTTGCCGACCAACGGAATCCCGTTCGTGCCGCCCGATGATCGGGTCCACGGCCAGCGTGATCAGGCCGACGATGCTGACCCCAACCAGGATCCACGCGACCACATGTAGGCCATGAGCGTCGACGGCTGTGTGGAACACCACCGAGATGGCCGCCCCCGAGGCGATCGAGCCGATGTACCCCCAGGATCGCAGTAGGCCCGATGCCGTGGCGATCTGCTCTGCGGGTACCTGCATGTAAAGAGCCGTCTGATTAGCACTGGCCGTCGTGCCCAACGCGATCCCGAAGATCAGCGCCACCATCGTGATCCAGACCAGCCCGGTGCTGTTGTCCAACAGCAGCATCGCCATCGATCCGGCCAAACACGAGATGCCGGCAGCGATCAGTGGTGCGCGGAGCAGGTTGCGCGCGGCGACGAGTTGGGCCACGAGTGCGGCCAGACCCGTCATCGGCAGCAGCAGCAACCCCGTAGTCCTCGCCGGCACTCCGCGGCCGGCTTGCAGCCACTGCGTCACACCGTAAAGGACGGTGTACATGCACATCGTCGTCAGCGCGAAACGCAGGTAGGTTCGGGTTAACGCCGGAGAGCCGATCAGCATCCGCACATCGATAAATGGGCTGCGCGCCCGCAATTCCCACCACAGCAGCCCGGCACCGAGGGCAGCGGATACGCCCAGGGCGGCCCACGCCGGATGCGGTAGCGACAACAAGAACGCCAATAATGCCGCCAGCGCGCCACCGAAGCCGGCAACTCCCAGAGCATCGATGTCGGTTAACGTCCGTCGCAGTGTTCGGCGCTGAGTCGCTGTCGGATCGGCTGGCATCCACGCCAAAGTGATGATGCCGGCCACGATGCCGATGGGGACATTGATCAAGAAGGCGCTCCGCCACCCGCAGGCATCGACCAGCACGCCGCCGAGCGGAAGCCCGGCGGCTGCGGTCACCGTCCCGGCGACCACCAAGCCACCCAGCACCCGACCCGGCGGCTCATCCAGATCGGTCTGCACGGCACGGCGCCGCACCAGAAGCATGGCGGCCGGATAGGCGGCCGAGGTTCCGATGCCGATCAGCACCCGCGCTCCCACCAGGACGGAAAGGCTCGCGCCGAAACCGCCCAGGAGTCCGCCGAGGACCACCCCCACAATCCCCGCGAGAAAGACCCGCCGCGCCCCGAGCACCTCGGAGAGTTTTCCCGCGGTCGGCTGCGCGATTGCCGTGGCCAGATACAGCGCCGACACCAGTACCCCGCTCCGACCGACCGATACACCCAGCGCGGCAGCGATCGGCACGATGGCGGTCGCGATCAGCGAGCTGTTGATCGGATTAAGGGCCGCACCCAGCAACAGCGGCGCACAGAAACGCCAGCCGAACGCACTCGATTCGCCGCCACGGTGTGGTTGGTCCGGGCTCATCAAAGCTCGATGCCCAACCATTCGATTACGGACACCGCCCGAGACAGTGTCCGCAATTCCGTGACGTTGAGCTTCGCGGCAAGGACCTTCGTCAAATGCCCTGCGCGCGCCGCACGGTCATAGCGCAGCAGGTCGAGACCGGCTGGCGTCAACGACAACACTTCCTGCTTACCCCCTTGACGATCGGGTTGCTGATGAACCAATCCACGCGCCTCCAATGCCGCGAGGGTGACTCCCATCGCCTGGGAACTGACCCGCTCGGCGCGCGCCAGCGTCGCCCCCGACGACGGGCCCCCACGGTCAAGCCTGGCCAACGCCGCGCGTTGTGGCCACGACAACTCTTCAGGAGCGTGTAACTGCTTGAGTCGCCGCACAACCAACCCGATTCCGTGGTACAAGGCCGCGGCAAGCTCGTCGACGTCCAGATTATCAACCACGGTTGTCAAACTAGATTTAGTAGATTCGATTGTCAACCCAGGTTTATCAAAAGTGGGCGCGCTTGACGCACAGTGCAGCTAGATCCTCATAGCTTTCGCGGCAACCGCCGACGCATGCCGGGGATTCTGGCCCGAGTGCCAGTTGGCTTGACAGCCAGGTCTTCTCGAGCGCGCAAGACCGCCGCGTCGATGGGAATACGGCATCGATCGCCGCGAGGGCGGCCCCTTCAACACGGCCACAATCGTTCAGCCCGCGTCCCGCAGCTGTTCGAGCTTACAGAAGCGAGGCCGCACAGCGATTAGAGTTCGGCGCCCAGCCGTTCGATCAGCGGTGCTGCCCGCGAGAGTGTCCGTAACTCTGCCGCGCTGAACTTCTCGGACAAGACCCTCCTGAATTGCCGTGCACGCGCGTCACGGTCGTGTCGCAGCACGTCATGACCAGACGGGGTTAATGACATCACCAGCTGCCTGCCGTCATGCGGATCAGGTTGGCTCTGAACCAATCCCCGCGCCTGCAACGCTGCGAGGGTGACTCCCATCGCCTGCGGAGTGATCTGCTCGGCGCGCGCCAACTTCGCCGACGAACTCGGGCCCCCTCGGTCCAGCCTCGCCAAAGCAGTGTGTTGTGGAAGCGTCAACTCGTCGGGCGCCTGTAACTGCTTGAGCCGCCGCACAATCAACGAAATTCCCCGGTACAGCACCGCGGCAAGCTTGTCGACATCCGGCTCATCAGCCATGGGCGACACCATAGGTTCATAAAGCCAATTTGTCAATATAGATTGATGAGTGTTTGAGCACCGGCGGATCGACGGGGGCATTGTTGGTCCAGTCGGTAACCGCGTCCAACCCGGCCGCGGTGATCTTGTAGAGCCGGCGGCTGCGCGTGCCCTCGTCACGCTCGATGCGTGATGTCACAAGCCCCAAGCTTTGGAGCTTCTTCAGCTCGGTATAGATCTGGCTGTTCGACGGGCTCCAGTAGTAGAGGTCGACGCTCCAGTCGATCCATTTTTTCAGGTCGTAGCCCGAAACTTCCTCTTCGTAAGACAGCATGCCCAGCAACGCCCAACTGGTGGCGGCAAGTGCCGACTTCACCGGCTTACCACTGGGCTCGGCCATTTTGCCAGATTAACAGCACAGCCGAGATGTCTCTGTGATATGCCCGCTGGACGGGACGCCGCCTTCCCGACCGCTACCTCTCACTGAACGCTGTTAGTCGATGACCACCGAAGCCGCCCGCCGCAACGCCAACAATCGGCGTGCCACACCAAAGGGACAAAGCGCCCCGGCTCGCGGTTCGCTGTCAACGAGGGCGAAGACCTTGCCAGCGGCACCGCGGACGCCGGGATTTGAGTCCAACGATGACTGACCCATCGTTGACATACGAGCTACTGGCCGTCTCTGTTCGCAAACTAATAGACGCCACGATCCGAACGGAGTTGGAGCCCAACGCGATTGCCTCTACAACGGCCCAGATCGACGCTATTACAAGCCGACTGAGCGCCGAGCAAATGCTCGGATCGTTCGGCGAACGTACCAGCACCGACGGGCAAAGCCTGGCTTCAGGTAATGCGGTGATCGGAGTCCGCAACCCGTTGGCTCCCCCACTCGTAATTCGTGACGGAAACGGATCGGTCTGGTCGGAACTTGTCCTCGGTGCAGCCTATGAAGGGCCGGCGGGTTACGTACACGGCGGTGTCTGTGCGATGGTGTTGGACCACGTGCTCGGGGCCACCGCCCACAAGCCGGGCCGGCCCGCCTACACCGGGACGTTGACCCTGCGCTACCACCGAGGAACCCCGCTACGAAAGCCTCTCCGCGCCGAGGCCTGGGTCGACCGCGTCGAAGGCGTCAAGACCTTTGCCGCTGGACAGCTCAGCGACAGCGATGGCGTAACCGTTTCAGCAGAAGGGGTTTTCATTCATCCGCGGGAGTGAGCAGGTGCGCCACGAAATGCTCTGATGAACCGGCTTTTTCGGGCGTACGGCCGCATCGACGAGAGTCTCGTCAGTTGAGGTAAGCGCTAGCGGCACTAGGTTGATGCGGAAGTGCGGAGCAGCGTGCCTGCATGAACGCCACTGCTGACCGGGCATTGCGTTCGGCGTAGAGCGGGCGCAGCTGTTCGTCGCCGAGGTAGATGTCGCAGTGGTTGGTCATCAGTACGACCCCGTCTGCATTCAGGTGGTCCAGAGCATATTTCGCTTCTGCGACGGCGGCGTCCACTTCGGGAAGCGGCAGGCTGGCGAACAGGCCGAACCGGTCGGGGTTGTCAGTGACGATCCGCGCGCTGTCTTCGTTGACCAGCCGGGCGAGTTCGATTGCTTGTGCGGCGTTGCCGACGTGCACCCCCGTTGAGGAGATGGACAATACGGCGGTCTTGACGCCTAGGTGGTTCATCGCGGCGAGGGCGCTTTCGGGGTCCCAGTCGGGCAGGCCGGTGATGCCGTCGGGCCGCAGTTGATCGGCCTGAGCGAGTACGCCGCGGTAGCCCTCGGGCAGGTAGTGGGCGTGTGCATCGATTCGGTCGGCAGCCATGAGTCGGTCCTTGTCGGTGCGGGTTAGTTGCGCGACGGCAGGTCGGTGACGGTCGCGTCGGTGTCGGTCGGGCGATCGAAGCTGGCCAAGGCGTTGGATGGCAGCGAGGCCAGCCACACCGTGTCGCCCACCGGCCACACTGCGGTGGGGTTGCCGAAGTCGGGGTGGATTCCGACGAAGTCGTAGACGATGGCGCCGTTGGCATCGAGCACTCGGACGCCAGTGGCCGGCGTACCTTGGGCTGACTGCAGCAGTCCGTCGGGCAACGCCCACAGGGCCTTGCGTAACAACGGGTTACGGGGCAACAGGAAGTCGACCGGCCCGATGCGGGGGGCGACGATGCTCACCCAAATGTTGCCGTCGTCGGCGGCGGCGATGTTGTCGGGCATGCCCGGCATGGGATCACCGAAGCGGGTAAGTGCGCCCTGGCGGTCACCGGTGAGCTGCAGCCTGACCAGGTCGTAGTTGATGGTTTCGGCGACGACGATGAAAGATTCGTCGCGGGCCAGGGCGATGCCGTTGGCGAAGCCGAGCCCATCGAGCAGCAGTTCGACGGTGCCGTCGGTGGTGTAGCGGAACAGTCGGCCGGTGGGCCGGTGTTCGAGGATGTCGCCGGTCCAGTTGGCCAGGTTGTATTTGGTGCTGGAATGGCTGAAATAGATGGTGCCATCGGCGGTGACGGTGACGTTGCTGCAGAAGGTGAACGGGGTGCCGTGGTAGCCGGCGGCCAGGACGTCGAGGCGATCGTCGGGCCGATAGGCGAGCAGGCCGCGTTGGGCGTCGCAGATGATCAGGCTGCCGTCGGGGTGCCAGGCCATGCCCAGCGGCCGACCGCCGGTGTCGACGATGAGTTGGTCTTGTCGGGTTTGTGGGTCGTAGCTGATGACGCGGCCGTCGTCCAGACCGGTCAGCAGGTCGGCGTTCTTGCCGGGGGTGACGTGTTCGGGGCCGTTGCCTGGTATGCGGTGAATTGCTAAGTTGCGCAACGGGAGTGGGCGCGCGGTGTGGGCGGCTTTGGGCGGGGTCCAACGCTGGGGGTCGATGGCGGGCTTGTTCATGGCAGGTGTTCCTTTCAGCGGGTGATGCGGTGCAGGAGGAACGGCACGCCGGCCGGCGGGGTGGCCGGGATTCCGTAGGTCAGGCCGAGCAGGGTGTGTTCGTCGATCGGGCGCAGTTCGTCGGTGACGTGGCGCCACGGCCACGGCGCGGTGTGCGGATAGTCGACGATGAGCGCGGGCCGGCGGTCTAGGCGCGCGATGCCGATGTGCGCGGCGATGGGGATCGAGGCGCTGATCTGCCCGTCGGCGCCACGGCTGCGGTTCTCCCCGATCAACAGCGAGTCATCGTCGCTGAGCCGCAACGTTTTTCCGCACCATCCGGGCATCCCGGTCCAGTTGACGGTCACTGGGGCGGCCCAGCGCAGCCACCAGGGGTGACGTCGTGGTACCCGTGGCGGGTCACTTCGATGGCGGCCGCGATACCACCCAGGACCGCCCCGATGATGACGATCCTCATGACTTGCTCTTGGCGTCGGCGGGGTTCATGTCCAATTCGGTTCCTGCGATCCAGGTTTCGGGTGCAGTGAGAAACACCGAATCGTCGCCGTCTTGCATCTGCACCCACCGGCGCAGCGCGCCGAGGGTGACCGGGGACATGATCGACGAGATCTGGGCGACACCTTCTTCGGTCAGCCCGGTCGAGTGCGAATCGCTGTAGGCCGCAGCGAAGATGTGTTTCTGCGCGGCGACGTTGACCCGTGGCCGGCGGGCGTAGCGGGCGGCGAGTTCCTCGACCTGCTCGAGCAGCTCGGCATCGGCGAAAACGTGGTTGACCAAGCCCAGTTCGAGCGCTTCGGTCGCTGAATAGCGCCGCGCCTCCAACATCAACTCCAACGCCTTGGAGGGCCCGAGCAGCTGCGCGAGCCGCTGCCCACCGAGCCCGGGGTTGAGCCCGATGGAGAACTCCGGCATCACAAACGACGCCGACTCAGCAGCAAAGCGCAGATCGAAATATGTGGTCAGTTCCATGCCCGCACCGGCGCACAGGCCGTTGACCGCAGCGATCCACACCGCCGGTGACTCCATGATGCGCAACGCGGTCTGATGAAAACCGATTAACGTCAGCATGCCGGCCAACGGTGACTTTGCCAGCGCGCCTTCAGCCCCGGCGGCCACAGCGGTTTTCGCCGTCCGCAACAACGCCTTGATCGCGGTGCGCGACATCGTCGGTGCGGCCTCGGCACCGGCCAGATAATCGGTGATGTCGAAATGCAGCAGATACCGATCGGCCGGCGCACCGGTCACCACCACGGCGCCCACCGTGGGGTCGGCGTCCACCGCCACGGCCAGAGCGCCGAAATCGGCCTGCACCGCGCCGGTCATCAAGTTGTGCGGCGGCGCATCCACTCGGGTCAACAGCACCCGGCCGCGCTGCTCTAAACGCAGCGTTGCAAGTGACAACGACGCGGCACGTGACGGCTGTTGACTCATCGGTTAACCCTTCCTCTCGCAGTCCGCGCGCATACGCCACCGCGAGTTTGCAGTAGTAACTGCAAGTTAATTGGCCTGGTTAGCATCGGAATCCTTTCGGCGGAAGTGGGTTTAGAACAGTTGGCGCAGCAGGGCGGCAATGCGCTTGGGTGGGGCGCCGAGCGCACCGAGAATCGCCTTCACGGCGACCTGCGGTGCCTCCTCGGCCGTGAGGTGGTCAGCCGTTAGTGCCTCGTACACGGCCCATTGCAACGCGGCGACAAGATGTACAGCAGCTGCTGCGTCGATGCCAGCGCTGAGCAGGCCGTCGGCGTTGGCCTGTTCGATCAACGCGTGCAAGCGCTGACGCATCAGTACGGTGGCGTCATTGATGTGCTCACGTGCGCCGGGTTCGCGTACCAACTCGCGCATCTGATAAAACCGTGCGTTGAACGCGCTGGTAGCCTGCACGAAACGCGCCAATGTCTCTACCGGGTCAGGGCCGTCTTCGATCGCCGTGACATGGGCGGCCAGTTCCGTGCCAACTGACGCAGCAAGAGCTTCGGTGAGCTCATCGCGATTGGCGAAGTGCCCGTATAGCGTTCGCGGGGCCACACCGGCAGCAGCCGCGATGGCCGTAAGACTGGCCCTCGGATCGTTGCCGAGCACCGTACGCGCCGCGGCCAAGATCGCGTCGCGGTTGGCGATCGCGTCAGCACGGCGGCCCGAAATATCCGATCCGCTCACCGTGCAGCATTCCTTTCATCACCGTCGCGCCGCTCGCCCATCATGGCTGCTGTTCCCACTCAGACGGCTCGGGTGCCTCATGGCCCGGCGGCAGTACGCCGTCGGGCAGGGTAATCGTCCCGTTGTCGAACACCACCTGCTCGGTGGTTAGGTAGAACTCACACGCACTGTGCTCAAAAAACCGCTTCTCGTCGGGGCGTATCACCGTCCAATAGGACCGCGAGGCGAACATCCTGACCAAGTCGAACCGGTTGGCGAACCACATCCGCACTACCGCGTCAAAGTCGGTCGCAGGCAGGCCCGGTGCTCGTGTCGGACGCGGGTGGTCAATGGTGTAGCGGCGCAGACACTTTCGCGACTCTGGCGTGGACATGAACAGCGGCGCATGCACCTGGACGTGGTAGCGCACGAAATCCTCATGGCTCATCTGCGGGAGCCGCCGAAGCAAGCTGGTCAGGATCAGCACGACCCAACCGCCTGAACCGAGACGGAGGTAGACAGCCGGCGCAGGCGCGCAGCTGTAAGCAGCGTCACCGAGCGTGCACTTCCGGATTGCATAACTTGCATAATACACTGCAACTTAATTGAGGGAAAGGGTAGCCATGATCACTGGCATAACCGCTATCCGCCGGGTGCTTGTCATCGCAATGATGCTCGACGTCACGTTCTGGACGGTGTGGTTCATCGAGCCACGTCTGATCAGCGAGGACACCTCTGAAGCATTCATGCACTACGAGAACGCATTTCCGCTAGGACATCTGCTGGTGCTGATCACCGTCCTCCTCGCCTATCTGGCGCTGCGCACCCCGCGCTGGGCGGCCACGGCCTTGATCACGCTCCCTGCCGCGGCAGGGGCCAAAGGCTACATAACCGGCGTGGACGTCCTCTACAACCTTCAGCACGATCTGTACTTCTCCAGCCCGCCGTACTACATCATCCTGCGACTGACCCTCAACGTGCTCACGCTCGCTTTCACACTGATCGCGCTGCGTTGGACGTGGGCACAACGCCATCAACTCATCGACGCCGTCCCATTGTCGAAGGACTCCTCGTCTGATCCCGCATGAATGTGACGAATCGTGGCTTGCCACCCCCTGTCCCGCTGACCGCCCGCACCGCCACAACCCGAAACGTAGCTTCGCTATCGAGGTTCTCATCAAAGCGGCAGATTCGCCATCTTCCGCCATTTCAAATGAGAATCCGCCACGAAGACGAACGAGACTTACAGCGGCGGCGGGACCTGTAGGTTCTCAAATGGCCCGGCTGATCGGGATGCCCCTAGCTGTGGCTTCACCGGAATTAGGACTTGTGAAGTCGGGGCGCCCTCGTTTCATGTTGACTGCGGTTCGGTGGCTACAGCCAAAGGGACGCTTACCGTTTAGGTCGGCTAATCAGATTCTCATCGTTGCGGCGGATCAGGCATTTGGACGTCACCAAGATGAGAACTCCGCCGGGTTGGATAAGAACCTACACAGCCGCCAGCGTCTACCGCGCCATGTTGGCAAAGCGCGACAGGTGCAGCTGGTGCGCGACGGTGACGGTCTTGGTCGGACCGTTACGGTGCTTGGCCAGAATGAAGTCCGCCTCTCCCCCGCGCGGGTCGTCGCGCTCGAACGCATCCGGACGGTTGAGCAGGATGACCATGTCCGCGTCCTGCTCCAGCGATCCCGACTCACGCAGGTCGGACAGCATCGGCTTCTTGTCGGTGCGCTGCTCGGGACCGCGGTTGAGCTGACTGATCGCGACCACGGGTACTTCGAGCTCCTTGGCCAACAGCTTGAGTTGGCGAGAGAATTCGGAAACCTCCAACTGCCGCGACTCAACCTTCTTCCCCGACGACATCAGCTGCAGATAGTCGACCACAACCAGACGCAGGTCGGCCTTCTGCTTCAGCCGGCGCGCCTTGGCGCGGATCTCCATCATCGTTAGGTTCGGCGAGTCGTCGATATACAGTGGCGCCTCACTGATTTCGCTCATCCGCCGCGCCAACCGCGTCCAGTCATCGTCGCTCATCCGCCCGGAACGCATATCGGCGAGTTTGATTTTGGCCTCCGCCGACAGCAGCCGCATGACGATCTCGGACTTGCTCATCTCCAGCGAGAAGATCACGCTGGCCAGCCGGTGCTTGATCGAGCACGACCGCATGAAGTCCAGACCGAGCGTCGAGTTGTGGGTCGGGATCATGGCTGTGCCAGCTAGGTAGAGGTGGCTGTCGTTGTCCACTTCCACGCACCGCACCGGAACGGTCTCGATCGGCCGGACGTCGACAATGAAACGCGAGCCAGAGCGAACCGTGCCGGTGGCGGCGCGACGCTCCTTGTGCAGGATAGCTTTTCGCTGCAACGCGAATACCGTGTCTTCCGTGGAGAAGGTCAGGGTGTAGGCGATGCTGGACGACTCTTGGCGGCCTCGAACGCGCTTGGTCGAGGTTTGGCAGCGATAGCCGAGGCTGACGATGAGTTCGGCGGCATCCAACGCCAGCCGGCGGCTGGTGACGGAAAATTGGACCGCCCCGCCCGCCGTCACGGTTCCGTCGGTGTCGAGCAATCCGGCGAGCAGCGCGCGCCGTTGTGCCTCGGACGCCCGCAGGTACTCCACCGGAATGTGCTTGTTTCCGAGCACCCCGAGTGTGCGCAGCCGCGCCTGCAATGTTCCGACGGCGGCGTGGCAGTTCTGGCACAACCGCAGTCCCGCCGACGGTCCCGCGCAGCGAATGCAGGTCGGACTAGGCACCGGAGCGGAGACGAACCGGGCCCGGCCGCCGCACGAACGTCCACATGTCCGCACCTGACTGGTTTGGGGGATGAAGTTCTTGCCGCACACCGCGCACTGGCGAGCAGCCGGCTCACCTTGAACCGGCAAGCGCAGCTGATAACGGTACCGAGCGGATTCCGATGGAACGGCCGCCACGCCGTCCGCTTCGATCCGCATGACGATTTCGGGATCGGCCGTGGTGATCTGGGCTGCGGCGCTGGTGCCGTCCCCGAGCCAGGCGCCGAGAGTATATGGCGGGACCAACAACTCGCGCTCCGGTAGGTCAAGCGCACGCGCGTTCAGCACGCTGTGGTTCAGTCGCCGGTCTAGCGTGTCACAGCGCAGGGTTCCAGCGATCTCCGCCGTGGTCCGCACCGTCGCGAAGGTGCGCTGATTCCTGTAGCGGTTGTAGCCCGCCGCCGCGGCTTGCGCCGACTTGCGCGACGCGCGTGTTTCGGTCAGCCACTGATGCTCGGCGTCGGCGACGATCACCGTCCCGTCCGAGAACTCCACCTCGTAGCAGGGCCGACCCAACATCACGTCGGTTGCAGCCACCACCCGCGTCGGCTGCCCGTCGGCGCCGAGCAGCTCGTCACCGACCGCGACGTCACCCATCGTCGTCCAGCCGATCGGCGTGGGCAGCAGGGTGTCCAAGGCGAGTGCCTTCCCCACTCCAGGTCTGGCCGCCACGATGATCATCTGCCCGGCATGCAGCCCGTTGGTGACCTCGTCGAGTTCGGTGAAGCCCGTCGGCACGCCGCGTGAAATGCCGCCGTTGGAGGCGATGGCGTCGATCTCGTCCATCGTCGGCTGCAGCAGGTCCTCCAGCGGGACGAAGTCCTCCGATGTCCGCCGTTCGGCGACCTCGTAGATCTCCGCCTGCGCGCGGTCGACCACCTCGGCCACGTCGGCGCCCTCGGCGCCGGCGTAGCCGTACTGCACCACCCGCGTCCCGGCCTCCACCAACCGGCGCAGCAGCGCCTTCTCGGCCACGATGGTCGCGTAGTAACCCGCGTTGGCGGCCGTGGGCACGGTCGAGATCAAGGTGTGCAGATACGGCGCCCCGCCGATGCGGCGCAGCATCCCGCGGCGGTCCAGTTCCGCGGCCACCGTCACGGCGTCGGCCGGCTCGCCGCGGCCATAGAGGTCCAGGATCGCGTCGTAGACGTTCTGGTGCGCGGGACGATAGAAGTCGCCGGGCCGCAGCCGCTCGAGCACGTCAGCGATGGCGTCCTTGCTCAGCAGCATGCCGCCCAGCACCGCCTGCTCGGCCGCGAGGTCCTGCGGTGGCTGACGTCCGAAGTCCTCACTGGGGGCCGGCGAATCCATGCCTGACGTGAGGTCATCGACGACCGCCATGGATCCCTCCTCCCCTACTACGCACCCGAACGTACATTCGAAAACCGCTCTCGTCAGCGTAAGTCAAGGAGCCGACACCTTCGCCGCACTGCGCGCGTACGCCTGGCGACGGGACGACGTTAGACGTTGCTGGCTAGGAGGTGAAAGGGGCGCTGTTCATGAACCTGTGCATCGTGTGTGCATATCCGTCGACACCTGTGTTGAGTGGGATGTGGAGAACCTGTGTATGAATTCAAGGGGCTCTGACATCGCTGCTGATAAGGGCCATGTAACGCCACGAATTTCGTGTGGACAAGAATCTCTACGGCGTGTCGTCGCAGGTTACTGCGTCGGGCGTGTTGGCTTTCAGCCACATTTTCGCAGCGTTACGGCAGGGTAAATGAGCTCCCCGGAACACCCCGCGGCAATAGTTCGCTAGGACGTGCGTCCGCGACCGCCCACGCTGCGACCAGAAAGCATGCGCGCAGCGCAACAGAACCAGGCGGCGGCCGATGACGGCCGCCGCCTGGAAAGAGCAAACGTCGGAGGCTTAGCTCTCCGCGACAACCTCGAGGGCGACCTCGACGTCGACCTCGGGATGCAGGTGCACCGACACCGGGTGGGTGCCGACGGCCTTGATGTGCGACTTGGGCAGCCGGACGATCCGTTTGTCGAGGTTCGGCCCGCCGGCCTTCTTGATGGCCGCGACGACGTCGCCGGAGGTCACCGAGCCGAACAGCTTCCCGGAGTCGGCCGCGGTCCGCACCGGCAGCTGGACGGGGCCCAGCGCCTCGATCGCCGTCTTAAGTTCGTTGGCGTGCCCCAGGTCGCGCACCGCCTTGTTCTCGCGGGAGCGGCGGATCTCGTCGGCCTGCTTCTGCGCACCGCGCGAGGCGACGATCGCCAGACCGCGCGGGAGCAGGAAGTTGCGGCCATAGCCGTCCTTGACCTCGACCGTGTCGCCGACGGTGCCGAGGTGGTCGACGTCGGCCGTCAGAATCAGCTTCATCGTTATTTCGTACTTTCGCTCGAGCTTCGGCGGCTATCGCGCCGAGGAGGTGAAGGGCAGTAGCGCCACCTCGCGGGCGTTCTTCACCGCGATGGCGATGTCACGCTGATGCTGGACGCAGTTGCCGGTGACGCGGCGTGCCCGGATCTTGCCGCGCTCACTGATGTAGGTGCGCAGCAGCGCGGTGTCCTTGTAATCGATCGCTTGCCCCTTTTTCGCGCAGAAGACACACTTCCGCGTCTTGACCGGCTTTTCCGGCGCCGGACGTCGCTTGCTGGACTTGGCCATGACTGTCTTTCTTTCCGTTTCTTACTGTTGAAGTTCTTTTAAAAGGGCGGTTCGTCGTCGCCGCCGCCGAAGGACCCGGACGCCGGGGCGCTTCCCCACGGGTCGTCGGCGGGAGCGCTGCTCGCCGGCGCCGATCCCTGCCGCGACCCGCCTCCGCCGCCGAAGCCGCCTCCGCCACCGCCGCTACGGCTGGCCTTGTTGACCTTGGCCGTGGCGTAGCGCAGCGAGGGCCCGATCTCATCGACCTCGACCTCGACGACGGTGCGCTTCTCGCCTTCGCGCGTCTCGAAGGACCGCTGCTTGAGCCGGCCGGTGACGATCACTCGCGCGCCGCGGGTGAGGCTCTCGGCCACGTTCTCGGCCGCTTCCCGCCAGATGTTGCAGCGCAGGAAGAGCGCCTCGCCGTCTTTCCATTCCCCGCTCTGGCGGTCATAGATCCGCGGAGTCGACGCCACGGTGAAATTCGCGACGGCGGCACCGGACGGGGTGAACCGCAGTTCGGGGTCGGCGGTCAGGTTTCCGACAACGGTGATAGTGGTGTCACCAGCCACAGTTTCCTCCTTGTTCCGCCCGGTGAATCGCTTCTCCGACGGTGGACGGCACGTATCCTCGCTGAGCCTACGCAAGTCCGCCGACGGTGGGCCCGCGACTCAGCGACGGGTGTTAGTGCTTGTCGGTGCGCATCACCTTGGTGCGCAACACCGACTCGTTGAGGCTCAGCTGGCGGTCGAGCTCGGAGACCGTAGCCGGCTCCGCCTTCAGGTCGACCACGACATAGATGCCTTCGGCGTGCTTGGCGATCTCGTAGGCCAGCCGGCGCCGGCCCCAGATGTCGACCTTTTCGACGGTTCCGCCGTCCTTGCGGACGACGTTGAGGAACGTCTCCAAGGACGGAGCAACGGTGCGCTCGTCGAGCGTGGGGTCAAGAATGACCATGATTTCGTATGGACGCATGGAAACCTCACCACCTCCTCTGGTCTTTACGGCCACGGTCGATCCGCGGCAGGAGGGTCGCCTGCGTCGGCAACCGCACCAGGCTACCGGACGGGCAGGGTGGCCTCCAAAATCGCGCCGGATCGCCGGTGCTGGAGCAGTCCGGCTATTGCCGGGCGTCCAAGTATTCGGTGGCCCGGTCGATCGTCGCCTGGTCGGCCTTGGCGAGGGAACCGGAGTCGAACGGTGGCTGCGGGTCGTATTCGATGAGCAGCTGGGCGGCCTGCGCCGCCTGTCGATCGACAAGCAGCTCGACGAGCCGCAAGGCCATGTCGATGCCGCTGGACACGCCCGCGGCGGTGATGATCCGCTGCGGTAGGTGCTCGACGACTCGGTCCGGCACGTAACGGGCGCCCAGGTCGTCGAGCAGGTCCCTGGCCCGCCAGTGCGTCGTGGCGGTGAGCCCGTCCAGCAGGCCCGCTGCGGCCAGCAGCAGCGCACCGGTGCACACCGACGTGGTGAACGCCGTGGTCGGGTGCACGGCTTGCAGCCAGGTGCGGATGGTGTCGTCGTGGAGCAGCTGGCGCGTGCCGATCCCGCCGGGAACCAGCACCACGTCTGGTGAGGTGACCTCGTCGAACCGCGCATCGCAGCTCAGCCCGAGCATCCCGTTCTCCGTACGCACCTCGCCCCGGCGGTGCCCGGCAAACACCACCTCGATCGAGGGGATCCGTTGCAACACTTCGTACGGCCCGATCGCGTCGAGCGCGGTCACGCGGGGAAACAGCGGGACGGCGACCAGCGTCATGGCGCCGCGGGCTCGGGTTCGGGGATCGGCGCCCGGCGCATGGCGGACGGTCGCAGCAAGTCCGGCAACCAACCCGGCGGTGCGTCGGGGGCGCGGTCGAAGGGCCCGCCCGACGGGTCATCCACCCGGCCGCCCCAGCGCACCAAATCCTCGTCGGGCCGGTAGATCTGGCGGATCACCAGAGCGCAGAGCGCGACGACGGCGACATCACGAACCAACACGGTCGTGGTGAAGAACTGCTCCGGCAGCGAACGGTTCGGATTGCCATATAAGAAGTACATCCGCGGCACCCACACCACGGCGTCGGTGGTCATCCACGCGAGCAATATCCGGCGATGCGGCAATGCCAGGACCGCCAGCGGCACCAGCCACAACGAGAACTGCGGGCTCCACACCTTGTTGGTCAACAGGAACACCGCCACGACCAAGAACACCAGCTGTGCCAGCCGCGGCCGCTTCGGGGCGGTCAGCGCCACGTATACGATTGCCGCGCAACCGGTTACAAACAGCACAGTAACCACCGCGTTCAGCACCGTCGGCGGCTCCCAGAACCCCAGACCGGGATCGAAGCCGCGCCAGCCGGTGAACGACTTCACCACGTTGTACACCGAATCCATGTCGTCACCGCGCCGGGTGTTGAGCCGGAAGAATTCCGACCATCCCCGCGGAAACAGCACCATGACAGGCAGATTCACCAACAACCACGTCGCCACGGCCGTCCCCGCGGTGCGGCCGAGCGCGCGAAAGCGCCCGGTGCGTATCGCCAGTACCACCATCGGGCCCAGGAACAACAGCGGATAAAGCTTGGCCGCCGCCCCCAGCCCGATCAGCACACCGGCCAGCACGGGTTTGCGCCGGGCCCACGCAAGGAGCCCCGCCATGGCGAATCCCGTTGCCAGCGCGTCGAAGTTGGTGAAGATCTGGAAGATCACCAGCGGCGAGGCGGCGACCAGGGCCGCATCCCAGATCCGGCGCCCCGCCAGACCGGCAGTGGCCCAGATGGTGGCCAGCCAGGCAAGGGCCAGGCCGAACGCGGAGATGTCGAAGAACATCACCACCTCGGCGACCACCGGCAGCGGGGCCAGCTTGCTCAGCGCGGTGTAGGTCTTCGCCAGCGCCATGGACACGTACTGATACATCCCGGTCAGCACCGGATACTCCATGTATCGCACCGCGGGCCGGCCGTCGTAGCGGGTCTGCGGGGTGCCGCTCCCGTCGGTCTCTACCCAGCTTGACTTGTACGGAAACTTGCCCTGGCTCAACAACTCCGCGCCGTAGAGCGGGACGGTATCGGAGTAACACAACTCGTAGTAGGCGCGCTGGTTCTCCCAGTTGGCCACCCGCTGGTCGCCGGTCCCGGTGCCGGTGCTCTGCAGGCAGGCCGCCTTCGTCGACCAACCGAGCGCCAAAAACACCAGGCCGATCAGGAACATGACCCGCAGCGGCGTCATCACCCGGGTGCGGCCGATCAGTGCGTGGCTGCCCACCGGCCCCCCCACGGCATCCGCCAGGGCGGCGCCCAACGCGTCGGTGCGGCTCGGGCAGTCGCGGTTGCCGACACTACGCAGATCGGCGGCCAGTGGCCGCGGGGAAATGGTGGCGGTCTGCCGCTGCGCCTCGGTCACGGTGGCGGCTGGCCGGGGGGCGGGGCTTGCGGCCCACCCGGCGGCACGCCCGGCTCGGGCCCGCCGGGTCCGCCCGGGCCGCCGCCGCCCGGCGGCGGAGGCGCGTTGGTGATCGTCGTGGGCGGGCCGATCGGGATGGTGATGCCGGGCGCCACCTCGATGGTGGGCTGAATGACGGTCACCGAGGGCTGCGGGGGCGGGGGTGGGGGCGCCGGGACGCCCGCGTAGCCGCCGATCTCGGTCGGCTTGGGGAAGGATTCGTTGGAGGTGCCCTTCAGGGCCCCGTCCATCGTGGACTTCCAGATGTCCGACGGCAGCCCCGAGCCGTAAACCGGTGAGCCCGAAGCGGTTACCAGCGGCACGTCACCCTTCGCGGTGCCCACCCACACCGCCGTCGCCAACGACGGCGTGTACCCGACCATCCAGGCGTCCTTGTCGGCGGTGGTGTCGCCCAGCTGCGTGGTGCCCGTCTTGGCCGCCGACGACCTGCCGCCGGCCAGGGCATGACCCCGCGAATAGCTGGCGATCGGTTCCATTGCCGCGGTGACGTTGTCGGCCACGGCCTTCGGGATTCGCTGCTCGCCGTTGTTCTCGGATTTGCTCGCGTCGAAGAGCACCTGGCCGTCGGAGTTGACGACCTTCTGCACGAAGTGCGGCCGGTGGTAGACGCCGGAGGCGGCCAGTGTGGCGTACGCGGAGGCCATGTCGATGACCCGGGTCTGGTATTGGCCCAACACGATTCCGTTGTTGGGCGGCCCGCCCTTGCCGTCTTCAGACAACGTGTGGTCCACCCCGGGGAAGCTGGTCGCCACGCCGGCCTGGTGCGCGGCGTCGGCTACGGCCTGCGGTCCGCCCTTGAGCTTGAGCATCAGCCGGTAATACGAGGTGTTCAACGACTGTTTGAGCGCCTGAGCGATGTTGCACGTCCCACAGCTCTCGCCGTCGACGTTGGTGATCTTGATGCCGTCGACGGTCAGCGGCGAACTGTCGACCTGATAACCCAGACCGATCCCCTGCTCGAGCGCGGCGACCAGGGCGAACACCTTGAACGACGAACCGGTCTGCAGCCCGGCCTGAGCGAAGTCGAAGCCGTTGGCGTCCGAGCCGCCGTAGTACGCGCGGATCGCCCCGTCGTGCGGGTCGATGGACACCACGGCCGACCGCATGTCGGGGTCTTGCCCGTCAAGGTATTTCGACACGGCCTTCTCGGCCGCCTGCTGGGCCTTGGGGTCGATAGTGGTGGTGACCTGCAGGCCCTGGGTGTTCAGGGTCCGCTCGTCGATGTTGAACAGCTCCATCAACTCTTTGGTCACCTGGCGCTCGATCAGCCCGTTGGGACCCGTCGTCTGGTTCTCCGCGCGCGCCTGATCGGGCGGCACGGTCTGTGGAAATTCCTGTGCGGCGCGGTCACTGGGTGAGAGTGCCTTGGTCTCCACCATGCCGTCGAGAACCCAGTTCCAGCGGGCCCGGGCGCCCTGCGGGTCGACCGCGGGGTCCAGCGCGGACGGCCGCCGGATGAGCGCCGCCAACAGCGCACCCTCCGAGACGGTGAGCTGCTCGACGGGCTTGTTGAAGTAGGCCTTGGCGGCGGCGGAGATCCCGTACGCGCCGCGGCCGAAGTAGATGATGTTCAGGTAAGCCTGCAGCACATCGTCTTTCGACCACTCCCCCGACATCTTGGTGGCGATCACGAGTTCCTTGGCCTTGCGCATCAAGCCGCTGAGCCCATGTTGAGCCGACCCCACCAGCGCGTTCTTCACGTATTGCTGGGTGATCGTCGACCCGCCCTGCAGGTCCCCGTTACCAAAGAGGTTGTTGTCCACCGCCCGCGCGAAGCCGCTGAAGTCGAACCCCGGGTTCGAATAGAAATTGCGGTCCTCGGCGGCGATCACCGCCTGGCGCACGTGCACCGGCACCTGGTTGATGTTGACATCCACCCGATTACCTTCGGGCGGAATGATCTTGGCGATTTCGGACCCGTCGCTGGCCAGGATGGTGGACACCTGGTTGGTGCGCAGGTCGCCCGGCTTGGGAATGTCGACGATGAAGTACGCCATGGCGAACGTGACGATCGGCAGGAGCACCAGCACCGCCGCCGACAGGTACGCCGCCCGCCGCACCCACAGCCAGTTGATCTGCTGGGTCCAGTGAACGTCACCCCGCGGCCGGCGCCCGAAGCCGTCCGGGCCGCCGGGCCGTCCCCGCGGCCCGGGTGGCGGCGGGCCTTCGGGCGGACGCCCTCCCCCGCTCGGCCGGCCCCGACGCGGCGACGTCCGGCTGTCCAGTGCGGCCTTGACCTCCTCCAGCGCATCCCGTTGCAGGGGCGCCGACGGAGGACCGCCCAGTGCGGCCCTGACCTCGTCGATGCTCGGATCCGGTCGCCGGGGGGAACGGTCGTCGACGACCGGCGGGAGGACCGTGGTCAGCCGGTCGTCGGGGGGAACGCCACGGCGGTGACCGGGTGCCGGCGGCGCGTCACGCCGGCGGTCGCCGGTTCCATGTCTGCCCACACGCTCAGTCGCCGGCCCGTCCGGGTCTCCGGGCGACTGGTCGTGGGGTCCGCCGTTATTCAATGGCCGTTCGCGCGCCGTCGCGCGCCGTCCGCGTACTCCTGGTGCCCTTGGGTGGGCGGGCCGCGCCGAGAACGTACGACTTGACCAGGTGATTCCACTCGCAGGTCCGGCATACCTCCACCACGTGGACGGCGAACTCCTCGAAGCGGGTGGCCAGCAGGACCAACTCTTCGGCCGTGCGCGCCGAACCCGACACCGGGCCCAGGTGTTCGCCGAACACCCATGACACCAGCGTCAGCTGCTCCTTGCGGCAGATCGGGCACATGACCTGACTCGGTTTCCCGTGAAACTTGGCGGCGCGCAGCAGATAAGGGTTCGCGTCACACACCTCGGACACACCCGTGCGGCCCGAATACACCTCGGCCAGCAGTGCCCGTCGCCGGAGGGCGTAGTCCACCACTTGTCGCTGCAGTCGCACGTCCCCCAGCGTACGTCGCCATCGGCGAGCACCGATACGCAACCAAACCGTGGCGCCCGCACCGGTAACCCGGAGGGCGCCGCTTTCTCCGCCTGAACCGGGACCGGACTCTACGATCATCCCCGTGGCGAAATGGCTCGGGACATCGCTCGGCGAGCGGCCGACACCGAACACCCGCGCGACGGACACCAACCGGCAAGACGCCTGCAAGATCCTCGACGACGCGTTGAACGACGGCCAGCTCTCGATGGAGGAACACCGGGTACGGGTCAGCGCGGCCACCAATGCGGTCACCCTCGGTGACCTGCAAGCGCTGGTGACCGACCTGCAGACCGACAGCTCCGCGTTGCCGACACCGGCCGTCAAGGGACCCCGGGTGCCACCGAAGCTGGGCGGGTGGGGCTCGCTCGCCGTCGCCTTCGTCGTGTCGGTGCTACTGGGGATCGGCATCGGATGGGGCCTGTACGGCAACACCCGGTCGCCACTGGACTTCACCAGCGACCCCGGGGCCAAGCCCGACGGAGTTGGCCCCCTCGTGCTGACCCCGCCCACCCAACTGCATTCGGTGGGCGGGCTCACCGGGCTGCTGGAGCAAACCCGCAAACGGTTCGGCGACGCCATGGGATACCGGCTGGTGATCTACCCGACGTACGCCGTGCTCGACCGGCCGGATCCCTCCGATGATCGTCGCGTGCTGGCCTACACCTACCGCGGCGGCTGGGGCGACCCGACCAGCTCGGCCAAGAGCTCCGTGGACGGTCCCGTGCCGGTGGACCTCAGCAAGTTCGACGTGACGGCGACGGTGGGCATCATGCGTGGTGCGCCGCAGACCCTGCACATGAAGCCGGCAGACGTCAAAACCGAGTACCTGAACATCGAACCGGCGACCGACCCGACCACCCCGGGCGCCCTGTCCCTGTCGCTGTATGTCTCGAGCGACTACGGTAGTGGCTACATCGTCTTCGCAGGTGACGGCACCGTCAAGCAACTGAACTTGCCGTCCTGACAGCCCGGTGAGCCCGCCGGCTCCCACCGCGATTCGCTCCCGCGCGCCTTGCCTAACAGCTGACGAACATCCGGTGGTGTTGTGGCGAATATATCGAGGCGATACGATTACGCGAGGCGTCGAACCGTCGTAACCGACCGTGCAAAGGGGGTGATTCGATGCTGGAGCTCGCGATCCTGGGCCTTCTGATCGAATCGCCGATGCATGGCTACGAGTTGCGCAAGCGGCTGACCGGCCTCCTCGGTGCGTTCCGCGCGTTCTCGTACGGCTCGCTGTACCCGGCCCTCCGGCGGATGCAGGCCGAAGGGTTGATCGCCGAGGATGCCGCCCCTGCCGGAACCCCGGTTCGGCGTGCCCGGCGCGTCTACCAGCTAACCGACGAGGGCCGTCGGCGCTTCGGTGAGCTGGTGGCAGACACGGGTCCGCACAACTACACCGACGACGGCTTCGGGGTGCACCTGGCGTTCTTCAACCGGACTCCGGCGGAAGCACGCATGCGCATCCTGGAAGGCCGCCGCCGTCAGGTTGAGGAGCGGCGGGAGGGCCTGCGCGAAGCAGTGGCGCGGGCCAGTAACTCGTTCGACCGTTACACCCGCCAGCTTCACCAACTGGGGCTCGAGTCCAGTGAGCGCGAAGTGAAGTGGCTCAACGAGCTCATTGCCGCGGAGCGGGCGATGCCCGGCCTCTCCGAGCAGACGTAGATACCCCTGCACGAAATTCATCAGCTGCGACCACAAGGTTATGGAAGTTAGGAGAACGCCCTATGAGTGAGCACCAGCCGCCGACGGCGGAAGAGGCGCAGACGGAGGTACGAGTCGCCATTGTCGGCGTCGGTAACTGCGCGTCGTCGCTGGTACAGGGCGTCGAGTACTACCAGAACGCCGACGAGAACAGCACCGTGCCCGGCCTGATGCACGTGAAGTTCGGCCAGTACCACGTGCGCGACGTCAAGTTCGTCGCCGCCTTCGACGTGGACGCCAAGAAGGTCGGCTTCGACCTGTCCGACGCCATCTTCGCCTCGGAGAACAACACGATCAAGATCGCCGACGTGCCGCCCACCAACGTGGTGGTGCAGCGCGGCCCGACCCTGGACGGCATCGGCAAGTACTACGCCGACACCATCGAGCTGTCGGACGTCGAGCCCGTCGACGTGGTGCAGGCGCTGAAAGAGGCCAAGGTCGACGTGCTGGTGTCCTACCTGCCCGTGGGCTCGGAAGAGGCCGACAAGTTCTACGCCCAGTGCGCCATCGACGCCGGCGTGGCGTTCGTCAACGCGCTGCCGGTGTTCATCGCCTCGGACCCGGTGTGGGCCAAGAAGTTCGCCGACGCGGGTGTGCCCATCGTGGGCGATGACATCAAGAGCCAGGTCGGCGCCACCATCACCCACCGCGTGATGGCTAAGCTGTTCGAGGACCGCGGCGTGCAACTCGACCGCACCATGCAGCTCAACGTGGGCGGCAACATGGACTTCCTCAACATGCTCGAGCGTGAGCGGCTGGAGTCCAAGAAGATCTCCAAGACGCAGGCCGTCACCTCCAATCTGCAGCGCGAGTTCAAGACCAAGGACGTGCACATCGGTCCGTCCGACCACGTCGGCTGGCTCGACGACCGGAAGTGGGCCTACGTGCGGCTCGAGGGCCGGGCGTTCGGCGACGTGCCGCTGAACCTGGAGTACAAGCTCGAGGTGTGGGACTCGCCGAACTCGGCGGGCGTCATCATCGACGCGGTGCGCGCGGCCAAGATCGCCAAGGACCGCGGCATCGGCGGCCCGGTGATCCCGGCGTCGGCCTACCTGATGAAGAGCCCGCCGCAGCAGCTGCCCGACGACGTCGCGCGCACGCAGCTCGAAGAGTTCATCATCGCGGGCTGAGCCCCTTCGGCCACCAGAGCCGCGAGCGTAACGTTGCGGCGAATTCCAGCGGTGAAAATCGCCGTGACGT
>NZ_LZJM01000206.1:0-43247 GCF_001667665.1 Mycobacterium sp. E342 | reverse complement strand
GGCCTCGGCGAAACGCACCGTCCGCGGGATCGGCGGGGCCAGTACCGGCAGGTTGTAGCGGTCGGCGACGTCCAGCAACACGTCGCGGGTGTGCGTGGTCCGCGAGTCGTACAGTGTCGGCAACGCGCCGAGCAACCGAAGGTCCGGGTTGGTGATCTGCTGGACGTCGGCGACGGTGCGCAGGAACTGGCCCACGCCGCGGTGCGCGAGCGTCTCGCACTGCAGCGGCACGATCACCTCGTCGGCGGCAGTCAGGCCGTTGAGCGTGAGCACACCCAGCGACGGCGGGCAGTCGATGATGACCACGTCGAAGTCGTCGGCGAGCTTGGCCAGCGCCCGTTTGAGCGCGTACTCGCGGCCGGCGCGCATCAGCAACATCGCCTCGGCTCCCGCCAGGTCGATGTTGGCCGGCAGCAGCGTCATGCCCTCCATCGTGGTGACCAGCGCGGCGTTGGGCTCGACCTCGCCGAGCAGCACCTCGTGCACGGACACCGGGAGCTTGTCGGGGTCCTGGCCGAGCGAGAAGGTCAGGCAGCCCTGCGGATCCAGGTCGACCAGCAGCACCCGCTTGCCCTCGTCGACCATCGCCGCGCCCAGCGAGGCAACCGTCGTCGTTTTGGCCACGCCGCCCTTCTGGTTGGCCACCGCCAGTACCCGGGTCTTAGTCATGAGCGCGGCTCCTCCTCATCGCTTCGCTCTGCATCGTCACCGCGCGCTCACCAGCGCCCGCCCCTCCTTGTTGCCGCGGTCACAGTGCCCATCCTGGCATGTTCGATCGCCCCGCGCTGCGGCCGACGTGCCCGGCATGTCGTCCGGCAGAATCGGTCGATATGGGCTTGCACAACCATCGACTGGTCCTCCTCCGCCACGGGGAGACCGAATGGTCGAAATCCGGCCAGCACACGGGGCGGACCGACCTCGAGCTCACCGACACCGGCCGCGTCCAGGCCGAGCTCGCCGGCCGCGTCCTGCGCGAGTTGAACCTCACCGACCCGTTGGTGGTCAGCAGCCCGCGCATCCGCGCGCTGACCACCGCCAAGCTGGCCGGACTGGCCGTCGACGAGGTCTCCCCCCTGCTCGCCGAATGGGATTACGGCTCCTACGAGGGGCTGACGACACCCCAGATCCACGAATCGGTCCCCGATTGGCTGGTCTGGACGCACGGCTGCCCCGGCGGCGAGAGCGTGGCGCAGGTCAGCGAACGTGCCGACCGGGCCGTCGCCTTCGCGTTGGAGCAGATGGAGTCGCGTGACGTGGTGTTCGTGGGGCACAGCCATTTCTCCCGTTCAGTCATCACGCGCTGGGTGGAGCTGCCGCTGGTCGAGGGCAGCCGCTTCTGGATGCTGGCCGGCTCCCTCGCCGTGTGCGGTTTCGAGCACGGCGTGCGACAGCTCGCCGCGCTCGGCCTGACCGCCCAGCCACAGGCGATCAAGCCCGGGTGAGCACCCAGCCACCGTTCGCGCTGTGCGGACCGACGCAGACCCTGGTGGCTGACGGGGTGCGGGAGCGCTACCGCGACGTGGCGGCCGCTCAGGACGCGCTGCGTTCGGGCTCGACGCCAATTGTGGTGGGCGCGTTGCCGTTCGACGTAGGCCGACCGGCGGCGCTGCTGACGCCCCGGGCGGTGCGCCGCACCGACGCGCCGCCGGACTGGCCGAGCGGCCCGCTCCCGGCGGTGCGTGTCGCCGCCGCCGACCCGTCGCCGGACGACTACCGCCGCCGCATCGCCCGCGCGCGTGACCAACTCACCGCGCCCGACAGCCCGCTCAGCAAGGTGGTGCTGTCCCGCGCGCTGCGGCTGGTCGCCGACGCCCCCCTGGACGCCCGCGTCATCCTGCGCCGGCTCATCGCCGCCGACCCGGCCGCATACGGTTACCTCGTCGACCTGACCGGCGCCGGCGACGACTACGCGGGCGTGGCGCTGGTGGGCGCGAGCCCGGAGCTGCTGGTGGCGCGCTCCGGAGACCGCGTCACATGCCGGCCGTTCGCCGGTTCCGCACCGCGCGCCGCCGATCCCGACGTCGACGCCGCCCACGGCGCCGCGCTGGCCGGTTCGGCCAAGGACCGGCACGAGCATCAATTGGTCATCGAGACCATCCGGGCCGCGCTGGAGCCGCTGTGCGACGAGCTGACGATCGCCGCCGAGCCCGAGCTGAGCCGCACCGCGGCGGTATGGCACCTGTGCACGCCGATCAGCGGGCGTCTGCGCGAAACATACACCACGGCAATCGATTTGGCCCTGGCTCTGCACCCCACACCGGCCGTCGGCGGGGTGCCGACCAAAGCCGCGGTCGAACTCATCGCCGAACTGGAGGGCGACCGCGGGTTCTACGCGGGGGCGGTGGGCTGGTGTGACGCGCGCGGCGACGGCCGCTGGGTGGTGTCCATCCGCTGCGCGCAACTGTCGGCGGACCGCCGCAGCGCGATCGCCCGCTCCGGTGGCGGCATCGTCGCCGAATCCGACCCCGATCAGGAAGTCGCGGAAACCACAACGAAATTCGCCACCATCCTCAACGCGTTGGGCGTCGAGCAATGACCATTCGCCGTGCCGCGCCGCAAGACGCGGGCGCGATCACCGAGATGATTCACGCGCTGGCCGAATTCGAACACGCCGCGGATCAGTGCACGGTCACCGAAAAACAAATTGCCGCAGCGCTTTTCGGTGCCACCCCGACGGTTTATGGGCACGTCGCGGAGGTCGACGGCGAGATCGCCGCGATGGCGCTGTGGTTTCTCAACTTCTCCACCTGGGACGGCGTGGCGGGCATCTACCTCGAAGACCTGTTCGTGCGGCCGGGGTTTCGCCGTCGCGGCCTGGCCCGCGCACTGTTGGCGACCCTGGCGGCCGAATGCCTCGACAAGGGCTACACGCGGTTGTCCTGGGCGGTGCTGAACTGGAACGCCGATGCCATCACGCTGTACGACGGGGTCGGCGGCGAACCGCAGCGCGAGTGGACCACCTACCGGCTGTCGGGTCCCCGGTTGGCCGGGCTGGCCGAATCACGCTGATCGCCGCCGGCGGCCCAGCGCACTCCCTGCGGGCTGAAGAGCAGCCCCAACACGGCCGCCGCCACGACGCCCGCGGGAATCCCGAAGGCGGGCCGGTGCGAGTCCACCGCGAGGTACCACGCCACCGGCAGGAGCAGCAGCTGGGTGATCACGGCGAGCCCTCGGCCCCAGCGCTTACCGAGCGTGAGCGCGCGCCCGGCGGCCAGCACCACCGCCCCGACCACCAGGAAGAACAGGGCGGTGCCGAGCCCGTTGACCACGTGCTGGTCGGCCCCCGCGATGCCGCGCACCACCAGTACCATCGCCATGACCAGCGCGGCCACCCCCTGCGCGGCCACCAAGAGACCGGCGCCGCGCACAACGGATGGGACGGCCCCCGGGTTGCGGCGCAAACCTGTCACCCGCGTCAGCGTAGTCACCGCGGCGGCGGGGGCGTTCCCCACAGCGTCGCCTTAAGGCTCCCGCATAAGCTCGTGCCTCATGCGCGCCGTGCTGATCGTGAACCCCACAGCCACGTCCACCACCCCGGCCGGTCGCGACCTGCTGGCGCACGCGCTCAAAAGCCGCCTGCAACTCACCGTCGAACACACCAATCACCGCGGTCACGGCACCGAACTCGCGGAGAAGGCGGTCGCGGACGGCGTCGACCTGGTGGTGGTGCACGGCGGCGACGGCACCGTGAGCGGGGTCGTCAACGGCCTGCTCGGCCGCCCCGGCGCCGCTTCGGGGCCGACCGGTCCGGTGCCGGCGGTCGCGGTGGTCCCCGGCGGTTCGGCGAATGTGCTGGCGCGGTCGCTGGGCATCTCCCGGGATCCGGTGGCCGCCACGAACCAGCTCATCCAGCTGCTCGACGACTACCACCGCCACCACACGTGGCGCCGGATCGGCCTGATCGACTGCGGCGAGCGGTGGGCCGTGTTCAACACCGGGATGGGTGTCGACGCCGAAGTGGTCGCCGCGGTCGAGGCCGAACGCGACAAGGGCGGGAAGGTGACCGCGTGGCGCTACATCCGCGCGGCGATACCCGCCGTGTGGGCTTACACCCGCCGCGAACCGATGCTCACCCTCGAACTGCCCGGCCGCGAACCCGTCACCGGGGTCAGCTTCGCGTTCGTGTCCAACTCCAGCCCCTGGACGTTCGCCAACGACCGGCCGGTATGGACCAATCCCGGCTGCACCTTCGAGACGGGGCTGGGTGTGTTCGCACCGACCACCATGAAAACCATCCCCACCCTGCGCATCGTGCGGCAGATGTTCGCCAAGCGGCCCAAGTTCGAGTTCGACCACCTCATCACCGCCGACGACGTCCCCTGCGTGCGCGTCACGTCGACCGGCGGCCCGGTCGCCTGCCAGTTCGACGGGGACTACCTCGGGGTGCGCGAAACCATGACGTACCGGGCGGTGCCGGACGCGCTGGCCGTCGTCGCGCCGCCTCGAAAAAATCCGTTCTGAGCTGCGGCGACGAAGCGGCCGCGGGCCAAGAGACGCAGCTTTTCCGCAAGAGTGGCCAGTCAGTGTAGTACAACTGTGTAAGGGCTCGGCTACGGAATGATCAAAGTGAGATAGCCCACGAGCTAACTCGGTGCTATTGACTTCTGTTGAGCCTGTGAAACGATCAAAAGGTTGCATGCAGAAATTTAGATAGGGGTACGGACCCTTTTCTTGTGCACGCATTAACAGCCGAAGAAAATTGGCCGTGCGCCTTGCTGCGCACTCAGTGAGGAGTAACAACGTATGGATTGGCGCCACAAGGCGGTCTGTCGTGACGAGGACCCGGAGCTGTTTTTCCCGGTAGGGAACAGCGGCCCGGCGCTCGCGCAGATCGCTGACGCGAAACTGGTCTGCAATCGGTGCCCGGTGACCACGGATTGCCTGTCCTGGGCCCTGAACACCGGCCAGGACTCGGGCGTCTGGGGCGGCATGAGCGAAGACGAGCGGCGCGCACTCAAGCGTCGCAATGCCCGGACGAAGGCCCGTAGCGGAGTCTGACCCAGTCAGAGCAAACAGTGCGGCCTCGACGAAAGTCGGGGCCGCGCTGTTGTGTGGGGCGCACAGCGCCTACAACGCCAGGCGGGCCCGCCGACCGATCGGCACCCGCAACACCACATCGGTGCCGCGGGACGGGGCCTGACGCATGCCCAGCGTGCCGTCGAGTTCCGCCGACACCAATGTCCGCACGATCTGCAGGCCGAGGCTGTCGGACGTCTCCAGGCTGAAGCCCTCCGGCAACCCGCGGCCGTCGTCGTGGACGACGACGTCGAGCCAGCGGGCCGACCGCTCGGCGCGGATGGTCACCGACCCCGCTTCGGCCGCCGGGTCGAACGCGTGCTCGATCGCGTTCTGAACCAGCTCGGTGATCACCATGATCAGGGCCGTCGCGCGGTCGGAGTCCAGCACACCCAGGTCACCGACCCGGTTGATCCGGATCGGTCGGTCCACCGACGCCACGTCGTTCATGATCGGCAGGATCCGGTCGATCACCTCGTCGAGGTTCACCTGTTCGTCGACCGACATCGACAGCGCGTCGTGCACCAGGGCGATCGACGAGACCCGCCGCACCGACTCGATCAGGGCTTCGCGCCCCTCGGCGTTGACCGTCCGGCGGGCCTGCAGGCGCAGCAGCGCCGCCACCGTTTGCAGGTTGTTCTTCACCCGGTGGTGGATCTCGCGGATCGTCGCGTCCTTGGAGATCAGCGCGCGGTCGCGGCGCTTCACCTCGGTGACGTCGCGGATCAACACCGCCGCCCCGGCGCCGGCGCCGTCGACCACCAGCGGCAGCGTCCGCAGCAGCACCGTGGCGCCGCCGGCGTCGACCTCCATCCGCATGCTCTTCCCGCCGGCCAGCAGGTCGAGCACATGCTCGGCCAGCTCCTGGGCCTCGAAGGGGTCGGAGATCAGCGGCCGCGTCACCTTGACCAGGTTGCGGCCCTCCAGCTCGCTCGTCAGGCCCATCCGGTGGTACGCCGACACCGCGTTGGGGCTGGCGTACGCGACGACGCCGTTGACGTCCAGCCGGATGAAACCGTCGCCCGCCCGGGGCGTGGAGCGGGACATGACGACGTCCCCCACGTCGGGAAAGGTGCCGTCGGCGAGCATGTGGACGAGGTCGCTCGCGCACTCCCGGTAAGCGGTCTCCAGTTGGCCGGACGTGCGGTCGGCCGCGCCCGCGGTTTGATGCCGGGTGAGCACGGCCACCACCCGGCCGCCGTACCGCACCGGGGAGGCCTCGACGTGCGGGCCGGGCAGCAGCGAATCCTCTTGGCCCGCATCGTAGTTGCGCTGTGGCGTCCCGGACTCGAAGGCCTCGGCCACCAGTGCCAGCCGGTCGGCGGCGACGACACTGCCCACCGAGTCGGTGAGCAACACCGTGGGCGCGGTGTTGGGCCGGCACTGCGCGACGCACACCAACATGCCGTCGTCGCGGCGAACCCACATCAGGTAGTCGGCGAACGACAGGTCCGCCAGCAGCTGCCACTCCCCCACCACCGCGTGCAGGTGGTCCACGGCGTTACCGGGCAGCACGGTGTGTTCGGCAAGCAGATCACCGAGAGTCGACATCACTCACTCCCCGGGCATCCCCGGCAACGGACGGATCCAAATTCTTTCGGGGGCTAGCTGATCACGGCAATCAGGTCGCCCGCCTGGATGACATCGCCCACCGAGACGCTCACCTTGCTGATGGTGCCGTCGACCTCGGCCAAGACGGGAATCTCCATCTTCATCGACTCCAGCAACACCACGACGTCGCCTTTGCCGATCTGGTCACCCTCACTCACCACGACTTCGAGCACGCTGGCCACGATCTCGGCGCGGACATCCTCGGCCATCTTCACCCCACTCGTTGCGGCCATTGCGAGGCCGGCTGCTGGTCATCAAGCTTCCGTCAGGCTCGGTGTATATCGAACCATAGGACCGCTTCCGGCCGCGGCGCACGGGCCGTTGTCGCCGCCGCCGACTTCCGTGAGACACTGTGCGGCAGGCTCACGGGCGCCGGGCGCCCTGATCAAAGACCAATCAATGGAGGATCGACCAATGGCCAAACGGGGCCGTAAGAAGCGCGACCGCAAGCACAGCAAAGCCAATCACGGCAAGCGGCCCAACGCCTGAGGACCGTTACTGCGTCTCGCGGATGATGGTGGTCCGCCGGATCTCCAGCCGTAGCCGCTCGCGCAGGCCTTCCGGCGCCTTCTCGCCCCGGCATTTGGTCGCGATCAACGCCTTGATCCGTTCCTCGAGGCCGTAATGCTTGAAGCAGCCGGGGCACGCTTCGAGGTGGCGGCGCAGCTGGTCCCGCGATTCCGGCGTGCATTCGCCGTCGAGCAGGAGCCAGACCTGGCGGATCACCTCGGCACAGCCGACGGCGCCGTGGGCGTCGTCGTTGGGGCAGGTGTCGCTGGGGCCCGAAAGCTCGCTCATGATGACACCTCCTCGTGCGCCTGGTGGCCGCGGTTGAAGCCCCGCTCCTTGGCCACGTCAGCCAGCAACCCACGCAGTTGACGGCGGCCGCGGTGCAGCCGTGACATTACCGTCCCGATGGGCGTTTCCATGATCTCGGCGATTTCCTTGTAAGGGAAGCCCTCGACGTCGGCGTAGTAGACGGCCATCCGGAACTCTTCCGGCAGCGCCTGCAGCGCCTCCTTGATCTCGGTGTCGGGCAGCGCCTCGAGCGCCTCGACTTCGGCCGAGCGCAGCCCGGTGGACGAGTGCTCGGCGTTGGACGCCAGCTGCCAGTCGGTGATCTCCTCGGTCGGGTACTCGGCCGGCTGGCGCTGCCTCTTGCGGTAGCTGTTGATGTAGGTGTTGGTCAGGATGCGGTACAGCCACGCCTTGAGGTTGGTGCCCGCCCGGAAGGAACGAAACCCTGCGTACGCCTTCACCATCGTCTCTTGCAGCAGGTCTTCCGCGTCGGCCGGATTGCGCGTCATGCGCAGCGCGCCGCCGTAGAGCTGATCCAGCAGGGGGATCGCGTCGCGCTCGAAACGTGCCATCAGCTCCGCGTCCGTCTCCTGCGGGGCGGGATCGGGAATCTCGCGTGCTGTCGCGCCGTCTGTGTCGGCCATGTCGATAACCCCGGTCCCTTCTGCTGCGGTGTCGCCGGGCGGCACCGAAAGCGCCACCGGGCTTGCAGGAAAGCAAGCCAACTGCTCGGCACCCATTGGACGGTCCAACAGGCTCGTCGCCGCTGACACCAAACCGCTCCTCCCAATCTAGAGGCTGGCACCGACAGTGTCTGCCCGGGTGCGCCCCATAACATCAGAGACCGTTTCGTTCAACAGCGGCGGCCGACGTGCTCATTCCCACCGAATCCGGGGCGGCCCGTCCCCGGGTCCGGGCGTGCGCGGCCGGACGTTAATGTGACGCCATGTCCCTGAATGGCAAGACCATGTTCATCTCCGGCGCCAGCCGCGGTATCGGCCTGGCGATCGCCAAACGCGCCGCACAAGACGGCGCCAACATCGCCCTGATCGCCAAGACCGCCGAGCCGCATCCCAAGCTGCCGGGCACGGTGTACACCGCCGCCAAGGAGCTCGAGGAGGCGGGCGGGCAGGCCCTGCCGATCGTCGGGGACGTCCGCGACCCGGAGTCCGTCGAATCCGCGGTGGCCAAGACCGTCGAGCAGTTCGGCGGCATCGACATCTGCGTCAACAACGCCTCGGCGATCAACCTGGGGTCCATCACCGAGGTGCCGATGAAGCGGTTCGACCTGATGAACGGGATCCAGGTGCGCGGCACCTACGCGGTGTCACAGGCCTGCATCCCGCACCTCAAGGCCGCGCAGAACCCGCACATCCTGACGCTGTCGCCGCCGGTGCTGCTCGGCAAGGAGTGGCTCAAGCCGACCGCGTACATGATGGCCAAGTTCGGCATGACGCTGTGCGCGCTGGGGATCGCCGAGGAGATGCGCGAGGCGGGCATCGCGTCCAACACGCTGTGGCCCCGCACGCTGGTGGCCACTGCCGCGGTGCAGAACCTGCTCGGCGGCGACGAGGCGATGGGACGCGCCCGCAAGCCGGAGGTGTACTCCGACGCGGCCTACGTGATCCTCAACAAGCCCGCCCGCGAGTACACCGGCAACACCCTGCTCTGCGAGGACGTGCTGGTGGAGTCCGGCGTCACCGACCTGTCGGTGTACAACTGCGTGCCGGGTGGGCAGCTCGGCGTCGACTTCTGGGTCGACGGCGTGAACCCGCCGGGATACACGGGGCCCTAGCGGGGTTCAGCGGTGGCCCGCGCCGCCACGCCGGCGCTGGCGGCGCTGACGAAAGCCGGTGTGCCGCACCGGCTTGTCACCTTCGATCACGATCCGCGGGCACGCTCATTCGGCGTCGAGGCGGTGCACGCGCTGACGACGGAGCACGGCATCGCGCCCGAGCAGATCTACAAGACCCTGGTCATCGCGATCCCCGGCGGCTTGGCGGTCGCGATCCTGCCGGTGCCGGCCCGGCTTTCGCTGAAGGCGGCCGCCGCGGCGCTCGGGGCGGCCAAGGCGAGCATGGCCGAACCCGCCGCCGCCGAGCGGGCCACCGGTTACGTGGTGGGCGCCGTGTCGCCGTTCGGACAGCGCAAGACGCTGCCTACCGTCGTGGACGCGGACGCACTGGCCTGGGATCGGGTGTACTGCAGCGCCGGGCGCCGCGGCTGGGACGTCGGGGTTGCACCGCGGGACCTGATCCGGTTGACCGGCGCGACCACCGCCGACATCCGCGCTTAGCGCGTGTGTAACGGCAGGGCGAAAACCGGGCCGATTTCTCGCCGTGGCGTTACGCTCCCGCCATGACGACGAAGCGATCCCGCGGTGCGACGATTGTCGCCGCCGGTGTGCTGGCTTTTTCCGGGTTGACGACCGCCGGTGTGGGCATCGCCAACGCCGACACGATTCAGACCGAGGGCAACTACCCGACCCGTCAGGCCTGCCAGGACGCCGGGCCGGGCGTGAAGGCCTCGACGCCGGGCAACTGGAACAACTTCTGGTGCATTCCGGACCGCAACGTCAACGGCAACTGGAAGCTGGTCCTCAGCAACTAGAGCAGCCTAAAGAAGGCGGGCCTGCTCGGGTTCCGGGCCGGCCGGCTCGAGTAGCTCGGGCCCGTTGTTGCGCACGTTGTTGACCAGCGTCGAGATCTCCCGCATGCGAATGCCGCTCACGTCGGGCGGACGGCTGAGCAGCTTTTCGTCGATCGGGGCATCGGGGTCCAGCCAGCGATCCCACTCCCGCTCGGGCACCACCAGCGGCATCCGGTCGTGGATCTCGGCCAGCTCGCCGGGTGCGTCGGTCGTGATGATGGTGCAACTCAGCAGTGGCGAACCGTCCTTGGCGGGCTTCCAAACCGACCACAGCCCGGCCATGAACAGTGGCTCGCGGTCCTCGCGGTACATGAAGAACGGCGTCTTACGGGACTTCTTGCCGGCGGCTGGGTCATTGACGCGCCATTCGTAGTAGCCGTCCATCGGGATCAGGCACCGTTTCGACTTGGCGCTCGACCGGAACGCGGGCGAGGTGGTGACCTTGTCCGCGCGCGCGTTGATCAGCATCGGCCCCTTGGTCTCGGGCGCCCCGTCGGCGGTGGCCTTCGCCCACGGGGGCACCAGGCCCCAGCGCATCAGCCGCACCCGGCGGGTGGGCTCGTCGTGGGGGTCGGTGTGCCGGCTGACGACGGTCGCGATGGTCGAGGTGGGGGCCACGTTGTAGTTGGGTGCCCCGGCGCTCTCGGAGGTGCCGGTGGCCTCGTCGATCGCCTTGATCTTCTGGGCCAGCAGCGCCGGATCGGTGGTGACCGCGAACCGTCCACACATACCTTCCATGGTGGCAGAACCTGGTGACACGCAATGATGGACCGGTGAGTATGTGGACGGCCCCCAGCGCGCCGAAACCGGTGCACGCGACCGTGACCGTTCCGGGCTCGAAGTCGCAGACCAACCGCGCGCTGGTGCTGGCCGCCCTGGCCGCCGCGCAGGGAAACGGCACCCCGACCATCAGCGGGGCGCTGCGCAGCCGCGACACCGACCTGATGATCGGCGCCCTGCGCGCCCTGGGCCTGCGCGTCGACGGCGGCGGGTCCGAGCTGACGGTCAGTGGACGCATCACGCCCGGGCCCGGCGCGCGGGTGGACTGCGGCCTGGCCGGTACGGTCCTGCGCTTCGTCCCGCCGCTGGCCGCGCTGGCCGAGGCGGTGGTGGAGTTCGACGGCGACGAGCAAGCCCGGGTGCGGCCCATCGCACCGCTGCTCGACGCCCTGCGCCGGCTGGGCGTGCCGATCGAGGGCGCGGGCCTGCCGTTCCGGGTGCACGGCAGCGGATCGGTCGCCGGGGGCACCGTGGCCATCGACGCCTCGGCGTCGTCGCAGTTCGTGTCCGGCCTGCTGTTGTGCGCGCCGTCGTTCGCCGAGGGCCTGACCGTGCAGCACACCGGCGCGACACTGCCGTCGGCGCCGCACATCGCGATGACGGTGGTGATGCTGCGGCAGGCCGGAATCGACGTCGACGACTCGGTGCCCAACCGCTGGCGGGTGCGCCCCGGCCCGGTGGCGGCCCGGCACTGGGAGGTCGAGCCCGATCTGACCAACGCCGTTCCGTTCCTGGCGGCGGCCGTGGTCAGCGGCGGAACGGTGCGCATCACCGGCTGGCCCGCGGCCAGCGTGCAACCCGCCGACCACATCCTGACCGTGCTGGCCAAGCTGAACGCCGTTGTCACCCAAGGGGACTCGTTCCTCGAGGTGCAGGGCTCGGCCGGCTACGACGGCTACCCGGGTTTTGAGGTCGACCTGCGCGCCGTCGGCGAGCTGACCCCGGCGGTCGCGGCCCTGGCCGCGCTGGCCAAGCCGGGATCGGTGTCTCGCCTCTCCGGCATCGGCCACCTGCGGGGCCACGAGACCGACCGGCTCGCCGCGCTCAGCGCCGAGATCAACCGCCTGGGCGGCGACTGCACCGAAACGCCCGACGGCCTGGTGATCACCGCGGCACCGCTGCGCCCCGGCGTGTGGCGCGCCTACGCCGACCACCGGATGGCGATGGCGGGCGCGATCGTCGGGCTGCGGGTGGCGGGGGTTCAGGTGGACGACATCGGGTCGACTTCGAAGACGCTGCCGGAGTTTCCGCAGCTGTGGGCGCAAATGCTTGAGTCCGGCGACGATGCGGGCCGCGCGAGCGGCCCGAGGAGGAGGCGGACAGTGGAGCCGGGGTCCGATATTTGAAGCCCGGCGATTACGACGAGTCCGACGTCAAGGTCCGCTCCGGCAGGGGCTCGCGACCGCGCACCAAGACTCGTCCTGAGCACGCCGACGCCGCGGCCGCGATGGTGATCAGCGTCGACCGCGGCCGCTGGGGGTGCGTGCTCGGCGGGGACCCCGATCGCCGGGTCACTGCGATGCGGGCCCGCGAACTGGGCCGCACCCCGATCGTCGTCGGTGACGACGACGACGTCGTCGGCGACCTGTCCGGGCGGCTGGACACTCTGGCGCGCATCGTGCGGCGCGGGGAACGGCGAACCGTGTTGCGGCGCACCGCCGATGACACCGACCCGACCGAGCGCGTGGTGGTCGCCAACGCCGACCAGCTGCTGATCGTGGTGGCGCTGGCCGACCCGCCGCCGCGCACCGGCCTGGTCGACCGGGCGCTGATCGCCGCCTATGCGGGCGGGCTGACGCCGATCCTGTGCCTGACCAAGACCGACCTCGCCCCGCCGGAGCCGTTCGCCTCGCACTTCGTCGACCTGGACCTGACGGTGGTCGCCGCGGGACGCGACGACCCGCTGCTCGCGGTCGCCGACCTGCTCGCCGGCAAAATCACCGTGCTGCTCGGGCATTCCGGCGTCGGCAAGTCCACGTTGGTGAATCGCCTTGTGCCCGAGGCGGAACGGGCCGTCGGCGAGGTCACCGACATCGGCCGGGGCAGGCACACCTCCACCCAATCGGTCGCGCTACCGCTGGCGACCTCCGGCTGGGTGATCGACACCCCGGGCATCCGCTCGTTCGGGCTGGCGCACATCGCGCCCGACGACGTACTGATGGCGTTCTCCGACCTGGCCGAGGCGATCGAGGACTGCCCGCGCGGCTGCGGGCACATGGGGCCGCCGGCCGACCCCGAATGCGCGCTCGACGCGCTGTCCGGCCCTGCCACCCGCCGCGTGGCCGCGGCCCGACGGCTGCTGGCCGCGCTCAACCAGACTTAGCCAGCCGCATGCCGAGCTCGTCGGGCGCCACCTTATGGCCTTCCGCGCAACGGATTTCGACGCTCGCCTCAGCGCCGCACCCGAGATGAGTGAGCCGTAGGCGGTTACGTCCCGGCAGGTGGCGTCGGCCCCACTCGAACATCGCCCACACCACCGGCATGAAGTCGATGCCGGCCTCGGTCAGCACGTATTCCTCCCGGCGGCGCTGCCCGGGCTCGTGATACGGCCGACGCTTCAGCAGCCCCAGCTCGACCAGCTCGGACAGCCGCGCCGACGTGGCGGCCTTGGTGATGCCCACGCGGCGGGCGAAATCGTCGAAGCGCGTAGTGCCGTAGTAGGCCTCCCGCATGATCAACATCGCGGACTTGGTACCCACCACCGCCATGGTCTTCTCGATCGCGCATTCGCCCACCGCGGACCAGGCATCGCGATCGGCCAGCGGCCCCTGCAGCAGTGTCATAGATCACCTCCCGATCTGGGTTGCGTTCAGTGTACCTAGGTGCTTATCTGAGTACAGCGGCCTATACCTAGGCTGCAGGACTCGAGGAGGAGCCATGACCCGCGACGCCGTCATCGTCGGAGCCGTCCGCACGCCCATCGGCAAGGGCAAACCCACCGGCGCACTGCACGACGTGCTGCCGGCCGACCTGCTGGCGCACAGCCTGCGGGAAGTGGTGGCGCGCACCGGTGTGGACCCGGTCCAGATCGACGACGTCATCGCCGGTGCGGTCGCGCAGGTCGGCGACCAGGCGGTCAACATCGCCCGCAATGCGTTGCTGGGCGCCGGATTCCCCGAGTCGGTCCCGGGCGTCACGATCGACCGGCAGTGCGGCAGCAGCCAGCAGGCCATCAGCTTCGCCGCGCAGGGCGTCATCTCCGGCGCCTACGACCTGGTGATCGCCGCCGGCGTGGAGTCGATGGGCCGCGTCCCCATGGGCACCTCGGTGCTGCCGGGTAGCAATCCCTTCGGTGACGACATGACGCGGCGCTACCCCGACGGCCTGGTGCCGCAGGGCATCAGCGCCGAACTGATCGCGGCGAAGTGGGGCCTCTCGCGCACCCAGCTCGACGAGTTCTCCGCCGGCAGCCACGACAAGGCCGCCCGCGCCACCAAGGACGGGCTCTTCGACAACGAGCTGATTCCAATCGCCGGACTGGCCACCGACGAATTCATCCGGCCCGGCACGACGGTCGAGACGCTGGCCGGACTACGGCCCGCGTTCTACAGCGAGGCGATGGCGGCCCGTTTCCCGCACATCAAGTGGGAGATCACTGCGGGCAACTCCTCGCCGCTGTCCGACGGCAGCGCGGCGGTCATGATCACCAGCAGCGAGGTCGCCGAGAAGCTCGGCCTGCGCCCGCTGGCGCGCATCCACACCACCACCGTGGTGGGCTCCGACCCGCTCTACATGCTGACCGGAGTCATCCCGGCCACCGAAAAGGTGCTGCGGCGGGCCGGTTTGACGCTGGCCGACATCGACCTGTTCGAGGTGAACGAGGCCTTCGCGCCCGTCGTACTCGCCTGGGCGCACGACACCGGCGCCGACCTGGCCAAGACCAACGTCAACGGCGGCGCCATCGCCATCGGCCACCCGCTGGGGGCCAGCGGCGCCCGCATCATGACCACGCTGGTCAACGCGCTCGAGCAGCGCGGCGGCCGCTACGGGCTGCAGACGATGTGCGAGGGCGGCGGCATGGCCAACGCCACCATCATCGAGCGGCTGGGCTGACGACGATGCCTTCGCACACGACCTCGAAGATCTTTGTCATCGGCGGCACCGGCGCCCAGGGCATTCCGGTCGTCCGGGCCCTGGTCGCCGACCAGAAATACTCCGTTCGATTCCTCAGCCGCGACCCCGGCTCCCGGCGAGCCAAGGAGCTGCTCGCCCTCGACAATGTGTCCGTCCTGGAAGGTTCGTTCGCCGACGAGGACGTCCTGCGCGAAGGGTTCCGCGGTTGCGACGGAGCGTTCGTCAACATCGACGGGTTCAATGCCGGCGAGAAGACCGAGATGTATTGGGCGATACGCGCTTACGAGATAGCCCTCGAAGAGGGGGTCAAATTATTCGTCTACGGAAACCTCGACTACGGGCTCAAGAAGTCGGGATACGACTCCCGCTTCCGCACCGGTCACTATGACGGCAAGGGCCGGGTGGGTGAGTGGATCCGGTTCCAGAATCAGGTGAATGGCAACCGGATGGGGGCGGCGGTCTTCACTACGGGTCCCTACATCGAGATGGTGATCTCGCCCGGGACGCCGATGACGCCTACCGTCGAGGACGGTGTCTTGACCTGGCGGGTTCCCCTCGGTGAGGGTGCGGTACCGCATGTGGCTCTCGAAGACTGCGGATATTACGTGCGTTGGCTTTTCGACCATCCCGAGCGCGCGAACGGCATGGACCTCGAAGTCGCTGTGGACCATATCGCCTATGCGGATCTCGCCGCGGCGTTCGAGAAGGTCACCGGACACCCGGCGCAGTACATCGACACCGATCTGGACACCTATTGGCGGGACGGCGCCCTCGGCAGAGCCGCGGATGCGCCCGCCGGTTACAACGCGGACCCCAGCGACAAGAGCACCATGACCGTCCGGGACAACTTCACGGGATTCTGGAATCTGTGGAAATACGGAGTCGTCAAACGCGATTACGACCTGCTCGACGAGATTCACCCGAATCGGATCAGAAACGCCGAGGAGTGGTTCCGCAGAGAAGACCAACTAGGAAGGGCGCAGGGGAAGGGCGGCCTGTGGGACCGGGTCCAACCGGAGAACCGGACTCCGATCCTCAAGATTGGTGAGGATCAAAGGACAGGAAAGTTGTAGGTCCCATGACCGAGATTCGATTCGAGGGCGTGCGGATGCGCCACGCCAGCACCAAGAGCTACGACGAGCTGCTCGCCGCGCTGCTCGCCGACATCGGCGAGCGGCCCGTTCCCATCAACGACATCGCGACAAGCAGCGATAGCTGGGAGTCCTACCGGGAGCGCGTCGAACCCCACGTCGGGCCAAGCGGATTCATGCTGTTCGGTGTCGTCGACCACGGCGCGTGGATCCCCAAGGCTGGGGTCGACCGCAAGGCGATCCGCGTGATCCTCGGCAACCCGTTGATCGCGATCACGATGCTGCGCCACGATGTAACGGCGGGCCTGTTCGCCCCGGTCGAACTCTTGATCACCGACGAGCCGGCCGGCAGCAGCCTGACCTACGTCAAGCCGTCGTCACTGATGGTCGTCGAGCCCAATCCCGAATTGCTCAGCGCCGCGGAACAACTCGACGCCAAGTTGGCTGCGCTGGCCGAAAAGGTGACCAGCGGCTCATAACCCGACTTACTCAGCGCGGTGGCCGTTGCGGGAAATACTAGTCTTTCGCTATGCACCGCAGGAACGCACAGGAGGGCGAGAAACGCTGCCGTGGCAAAGCACTGGCCGTGGCATGTTGCATCCGCGTACCTGAGGCGCCCGCAGCACAGACACCGCACTCGACTCATTGGGTCGCAAAGTCGTCGTGGTTGCTGGGCTCCACGAATAGCCATGAGGAGAAGCAGTTATGAAAGCGTGGCTGTGGGATGGACATGCAGGGATAGATCATCTGGCCCTGGCTGACGCGCCTGAACCGGTCCCAAAAGAAGGCGAAGTGGTGATACAAGTCCACTACGCGGGCTTGAATCCGGCCGACCGGATGATGGCAGAGAGGCGGTACCCATATCCGGTATACCCTCCTGCGCCGCACGTGCTGGGCCGGGACGGCGTCGGGGAAGTGATCAACGTTGGTAAGGGCGTCGAGGATGTGCACGTGGGCGACAAGCGGGTTCTCCTGCGCAGCGATGTCGGACTTCTCCGGTGGGGCATGTTTGCCGAGCAGGTGTCGATACCGGCAGTTAATTTGGCGGAGATCCCCCTAGGTTGGACCGAAGAGCAGTCGTCGGGCGCCGCCGTCGTTTATCTATCGGCGTACCGTGCTCTCACCATGTGGGAACCGCTCAAGCCGAATTCAGTGGTCCTGGTCACCGGCGCATCAGGCGGGGTCGGAGTTGCGGCTGTGCAACTGGCGGCGGCGATGGGCCACACGGTCGTAGCGCTTTCGCGCAGCGAGGAAAAGCAACGGCACCTCAAGGAACTCGGAGCGACGTTCACGTTCAACCCTGAGGACCCGCAGTGGCGAGCGGGCGTAAAGGATGCCCTGAATGGAGGCGGGGTGAACCTGGCGGTCGACACGATCGGGGGCGCTTTGCTTCCCGAAGTCATCGATACGATGGGCGATTCGGGAAGACTCAGCTTGGTGGGAGAACTCGGCGGCCCAGTGCCCAACTTTTACACGGGCACACTTTTCTCGCGCTGGCTGCGGATTGGCGCAATGGCTCTCAGCTACTACACACCGGAGCAACACCGCGCCGGCTGGCACGACCTCTTGGGCATATTGGCCCGCTCCGGAGCTCGGCCACTGGTCGACCGTGTGTTTCCATTCGAGCAGTTGCCGCGAGCCTTCGAACGCCTAGCTGACGGCCCGATGGGGAAAGTGGTGATCGAGGTAAAGCCTTGAGGTCCAGTGATGTTGGCTTCGACTTCACCGAACCCGTAAGTAACTCTAGCGGGGCACCGAGGCGTTCGCACTCGTCGTGCTCGCGTGGGTGCACGACACCGCCGCCGACCTGGCCCAGGCCAACGTCAACGGTGGGGCCATCGCGACCGGAACCGCCGACTGGGACTCCTTCCGGGCGCAGGACCTGCCCCACGCCGGGCCAAGCGGATTCATGCTATTCGCGCTCGTCGAGCATGGCGCGTGGATAACCAAGGCAGGCATCGACCGCAAGGCGATACGCGCGATCTTGGGCAACCCGCTGATCGCCATCACGATGCTGCGCCACGACGTGAGCGCCGGCCTGTTCGCCCCGGTCGAGCTGCTGATCTTTTGACGAGGGGGCCGGCTCGAGCCTGACCTACGTCAAGCCGTCGTCACTGATGGTGGTCGAGCTAAATCCCCAACTGCTTAGCGCCGCAGAAGAACTCGACGCCAAGCCGGCAGCACTGGCCGAAAGTTGACGGGCGGCTCATTGTCTCGTGAATCTGCCTGTGTACGCGACCGACCAAACTCCGCTGGGTATGGACAGGGTCACGCGCTTGTTGCCTTTAGTCGGCTGCCGGCGAACACCCTCCGCAACAGGGACGGCCGGAGAAGATCCGTGGGCTGCCCCAGGAGCTGCATTTGTCTGAACAGCGTCTCCGTGATTACTACGTCGGTCGCCGCTGCCAGGTAAAGCTTGCTCATGCCGAGACTGATGAACTTCTTTGGCTTCGACCGCCAATCATTTGATGGGATGATGGCGAAGTCGAAAAACCGATTCGCCCACCACATCGGTGACAACTTCCCGGCGGAGGCGCGAAAGAATCGGAATCCCAACTCCTCGTTACCATCGCTCAAGCACGTTCGGAGCGCCGCTGCCTGTAGCGCCGCCGAGGTCATTCCTTGGCCATACACGGGATTGAGGCTGCATAAGGCATCGCCCATGACGAGCAAGCCTTTTGGAAACCGGGTGAGCTTGTGATAACAACGCCAAACGCTAGCGGGATAGCGCTGAGTGGACACCTCGCCGATCGGTTCCGCAGCGCGCAGCGCCGCAGAGACGTGGCTCGGCATGGATTCGGAAACTGAGTCAAGCAACCCGGGCAGGTCGGTCGGTGTCTTCCTGCCAGCGAAACCGATCACCGTGGCGACGGCGGTCCCGTCTTCGTAAGGCAACAACCCAAAACCCTCCGGCCTGTCGAGTGTTGGAATTCTCAACACGGCTCGCTCGGCAAGCGCCCCAGGTGGCAAGCGAAAGAATTGGCTCGAGTAGCTCAGGTCAATCGTGTACCTGCGTTCAGGCGGCCTTTGATAACCATTGGCCTCCAAGAACGCCGGGGTGCGGGCGGAGCGACCACTCGCGTCGATGACTAGGTCGGTCGTCAGCACGAGTTCCTGGCCGGTTTCGCGCTCGACCACCCGCGCACCCGTGACCTGGCCAGTAGGGTCGATCACCGTCTCCGCCACGTCATGGCCATCCACGAATGTGACATTTGCAATCGAGCGCACCCGCCGTCGAATAATCCCTTCAAGCAGCGGTCGGCTGGCCAAGAACACGACCATGCCCTCGGACCGTGTGAACCTCCCTGACCGGCAAAAAACGATGTCACCTACGCCCAGGTGGAACAGGCCGGGGTCATCGGGACTGTCAAGGACTATGGCACCCGCCGCTTCGAGTTCCTCTAAGAGACCTGGAAACAAGTCGACGATGTACGGCACACCCCGGCTGAGCATCTGATGCAGATGGCGGCCTTGTGAAACCCCTCGCCGCTGAAATGTGCCACCGGGCAACTTGTCACGCTCGACCACGGTGACCGTGCCATAAAAATCCGACAACACCCTGGCCGCGAACAGTCCAGCGATACTCGCGCCACAGACCAATGCATGCTCACTGCCCATGTCGCTGGTCCCTCCCGAATTGCTCGGCGCCGCAGGAGAACTCGACGCCAAACTGGCCGCACTGGCCGAAAAGGTGACTGGCTAGAGCCAGCCGGTACGGGCGGCCGCGACCGGCTCGGGCGGCGACGGCGCCAATGCCCCGTCGCGCACGCCGTCGAGCATCCGTTTCACCGCGGCGACGATCTCCGGGGCCGCCGCGGCCAAGCCGGCCTTGTCGGCTTCGGGAACCTCGTCGGGATCGACGCCCGCCCGGGCCAGCACGGCGGCCGGGTCGGCCAGCTGATCGGCCAGCCAGGCAACCGGGTCGGCGGACAGCTCGGGAACGAAGTGCCGGCGGCCGGGTTCCCACCCGTCGAAACGGGGATGGTGATGCGCCCGGTCCAGCGTCCCGGGCGGGCTCTCGGTGGAGCCGAAGAGGTCCACCCGCCACACCGGGCGGTTGAAGCCGATCGGGACGCCGGCGTAGATCGACCCTTGCGGCTCATCCCGGTCGACGAGGCGCAGTTCCAGTCTGACTCCCCGTTCCGGGGTTTCCTGACCCTTGTTCGGGTTCGGGTCGACGAAGAACATGTCCCCGACGACCACGCCCAAGGTTTCGAATCCAAACGCTGCGAGCATGTTTGCAAGCGTAGTCCCGGCCGTCGAGCCGGGTCACGCACCGACCTTCCGGGCCGCGCGGTCCGGTAGCACCACCTCGTAGTCCGAGAAGGCCACCGCCCTTGTGCGGCGCTGGTATTCGTGCACCAGCCCCGGCCAGTTGGTGGTGACCCGGCCGGATGCGACGCGGTACCAGGAGTCGCACGTGGTCCAGACGCCGGCGTCCAGGCGGGACTGGATCTCCGCGTCGTAGGCCTGCTCCACGTCGCGCCGGACCTCGAACGCGCGGGCCACGCCCCCGTGCGCGAGCTCCTCGGTGATCTGGCGGATGTAGCGGGCCTGCTGCTCCATCATCAAGATGATCGAGCTGCTGCCGAGATTGGTGTTCGGGCCGTAGATCAGGAACATGTTCGGGAAGCCGGGCACTGCCATGCCGAGGTGGGCGCGGGCCCCGCCGGCCCACTCGTTGTGCAGGTCCCTGCCGTCGCGGCCGGTGATCGCCATCGGCGCGAGGAACTCGGTGGCCTTGAACCCGGTGCCGTAGATGATGACGTCCGCCTCGTGCAGCCGGCCGTCGGCGGTGCGCACGCCCGTGGGCGTCACCTCGGTGATCGTCGTCGTCTCGACGTCGACGTTGTCGCAGGCCAGCGCCGGGTACCAGTCGTTGCTGAACAGCACGCGCTTGCAGCCGATCGGGTAGTCGGGGGTCAGCTTCGCCCGCAGCACCGGATCCTTGATGTGCCACTTGAGGTTTGCCGATGCGGCGACGCCCACCAGCCGGGCGAGCGGGGCGACCTTGGTCAACGCGAGGCCGAAGGACTCCGAGATCTGCCAGATCAGGCCTCGCATGGCGGCGGCGAAGCCGGGCGCCTTGGCGAATGCGGCGTGGTGTGCGCCGGTGTAGGCGCGGTCCGGCTTGGGGACGATGTACGGCGCTGACCGCTGAAAGACGGTGACATGCTTCGCGGTCTGGCGAATGCGCGGCACGAACTGGATCGCGGATGCGCCGGTGCCGAGGACGGCGACGCGCTTGCCGGCCAGGTCGACGTCGTGGCGCCACTGCGCCGAATGGAACGAGGGACCCGCGAACGTATCGAGCCCCGGGATGTTCGGCAGCGCCGGCCGCGACAGCTGGCCGACCGCGGGCACCAACACGTCGGCCTCGAACACCTCGCCGGACGAGGTCTCGACCCGCCAGGTGGCGGTGCCGTCGTCGTAGGTCGCCGACGTGACCTCGACGCCGGTGCGCACCAGGTCGCGCAGGCCGAACCGCTCGGCGGTGGCGTGGATGTAGCCGAGGATGTCCGGCTGCTCGGCGTACCGCCGCCCCCAGTCGGCCTTCCGCGCGAAGGAGTAGGAGTACAGGTTCGACGGGACGTCGCAGGCGGCACCCGGGTAGGTGTTCTCCCGCCAGACCCCGCCGATGTCGTCGGCCTTCTCCAGCACCGTCACGGCGGCGAGGCCATCCCTGGACAGCTCGTAGGCGGCGGCGAGGCCACCGAAGCCGGCCCCTATCACCAGCACGCGAGGACGAGTCGAAGTCATGATTCCAAGCTAGGGGCGGGCTGCGGGTGGCCGGCAGCCGATTGCGGTCGACAAATCCATGATTCCGGCCACGATCAGACGGCCTGGAGCCGGGCCCGCGGCGCGACCGAACGCTGATACCGCGCCGGGGTGGTGCCCGTCCACCGTTTGAACGCGGCGATGAAGCTCGTCGCCTCGGCGTAGCCCAGCCGCAGCGCGACGTCCTCCACCGACAACGCGCCCGTCGCCAGCAGTTCCTCGGCGAGGACCCGGTGCACCTCCTCGGCCAGATCCCGGAACGTGGTGTTCTCCTCGGCCAGCCGCCGGCGCAGGGTCCGCTCGCTCATCGCCAACTGCCGAGCGACGGCCGCGATGGTGTGGGGTTCGCCGTCGACCGACGCCAGTCGCTCACGCACTCGCCGGGCGACGCCGGTCCGCTGCCAGCGGCGCTCCAGCAGGGCGCGGCACTGCTGCTCGCACATGGCCACGCTGCTCGCGCTGGCGCGCGGGAGCGGGTTGTCCAGCAGCACGGCCGGCCAACGCGCCACGTTGGCCGGCGCATCGTAACTCGGCGTCACGCCGAATGCCTTGCACGCCAAGGCATCACCCGACGACGGCGCGGGGCCCGCGAACTCGATCGAGGTAAACGGGACGGGACGGCCCAGCATTTCCGCCATGACCCGGGCGATCGCGACCAGGTCGCGCCGCACCAGGAACTCCGCGACCGGACCGGTCAGGCCGGGCAGGTCGAGCCGCATCGCGGCCACCGGCCCGTCCACCGTGACCGTCGGTAGGCCGAAACCGTAGCTGAGCTCGTAGAACCGGGCCGCGAACCGGACGGCGTCACCCAGGGTCGAACTGGTCAGGCAGGCGAAGCCGAAGATGCCAAGCGACCCGACGTGATAGCTGCTGCCCACCCGCACCCCCAGGTCGGCAGCGTCACCCAGCAGGTTGACCAGGTTGGTCGCGACCGCCAGCTCCTGGCGCCCGACGATCATCCGGTCGTGGTCGCGCAGGTCGGCCTCCGACAGGCCGGTCCCTTCCAGCACCTCCGCTACGGCAAGCCCGTTGCGGGAACCGAACTCGGCCATCAACGCGACGCTGGCCGTGCTCCGCGGGAAGTCCCAGTGGGAAACCTGTGACCCGACGAAGACCTGCACGTATCCCAGTATGGCGAACGGCGGTGCGCCGAGGTGGCGCGATCAGTCGATCCGTTCGACCCATTCCGCCCGGGATGGCCCCGGCTCGAAGGGATCGCTGAAGTATTGCGTCTCGCGGACGACTTTCCCGTTTTCGAATTCCATTACGCTGACCACATAGAACGGTTGCCCGTCATATGTCAGAACGAGTTCGCTGATCCAGAGGTCGCCGCCGCCGAGCATCCGCCGCACGGTGAAGCGTTTCGCATTCGGCTGGGCCGCTCGCGACGCTTGGATGTTGGCTCGACTACGGATGCGCTCAGCCGATTGCGGATACTCGAGAACCGCATCGGCCCGGTAAATTTCGTGCTCCGTCGCGAAATCGTTGGCGTCTGAGGCCGCCCAGTGACGCTGCAGCGCGGCCCGCACATCGTCGTCACTCATCGCCGGTCCCTCCCAAGCGACTCCCCCACGGGTCACGCTAGACCCGTGGCGCGCTGCGCGCACGCTCGGCGCTAGGCCGCCAGGCCGTCGGCGCCGCCGTTGGCCCGCCGCGCATCGCGCTGCGCGCGCTTAGCGCGCCGCCACCCACGCACGGTCTCGATGGCGGTCTTCAGCCCGCGGCGCCGGCCGGTCTCCGGGTCGGTGCCCGCGAAGCCGGGCTCCAACTCGGCGAACATGCGCTCGCTGCGGGTCTCCGGCGCGTCGTCGGCGCTGTCGCGCAGGTAGGAGTTCGGCAGCGACAGCTTGGCCAGCGTGCGCCACGTCTTGGCGTACTGCACCAGGAACGAGCCCGTGGTGTAGGGCAGGTCGTACTTGTCGCACACCTCGCGCACCCGCACCGCGATCTCCTCGTACCGGTTGCTGGGCAGATCCGGGAACAGGTGGTGCTCGATCTGGTGGGACAGGTTGCCGCTCATGAACCGCAGCACCGGCCCGGCCTCGAAGTTGGCGCTGCCCAGCATCTGGCGCAGGTACCACTGGCCCCGGGTCTCGCCGATCATGTCGGTCTTGGTGAATTTCTCCGCGCCGTCGGGGAAATGGCCGCAGAAGATCACGGCGTTGGCCCACACGTTGCGGATCACGTTGGCCACCGCGTTGGCCTTCAGCGTCGAGGTGTACGTGGCCCCGGGTGACAGCGCGGTCAGCGCGGGGAACGCGACGTAGTCCTTGAGCACCTGGCGGCCGGCCTTGGCCAGGAACTCGTCGACCCGCTGCCGGGCGTCGTCATGGTCCATCCGCCTCTTGGCGATCTTGCCGAGCTCCACGTGCTGCAGGCCGACGCCCCACTCGAACAAAAGCATGAGCATGGTGTTGTAGACCAGGTTGAAGATGTTGAAGCGCTTCCAGCGCTGGTCCCGGGTGACGCGCAGCAGGCCGTAGCCGACGTCGTCGTCCATCCCGAGGATGTTCGTGTACTTGTGGTGCACGAAGTTGTGGGTGAAGCGCCAGTGCTTGGATGACCCGCTCATGTCCCATTCCCACGTCGAGGAGTGGATCTCGGGGTCGTTCATCCAGTCCCACTGGCCGTGCATGACGTTGTGGCCGATCTCCATGTTCTCGATGATCTTGGCCACGCCCAAGGTGACGGCTCCCGCCCACCACGCCGAGCGGCGGGAACTCGCGGCCAGCATCAGCCGGCCCGATACCTCCAGCGCGCGCTGCGCTGCGATGGTGCGGCGAATGTAGCGGGCGTCCCGCTCGCCGCGGGAGTCTTCGATGTCCTGGCGGATGGCGTCCAGCTCAACGGCCAGGCTCTCGATGTCGGCGTCCGTCAGATGGGCGAATACGTCGACGTCGGTGATCGCCATCGTCTTCCTTCCCTACGGTCGATTTTTCGGTTCGAAAACCAGATCCAGACCTACGCTATCGTAACCTACGAATCCGTAGGTTACCTGTGAGTAGCACTTAGATGTCGAGCACACAATCGCCCGAGGCGGCAGACACACAGGTCTGAATCCGCGTCCCCGGGTCGTGTTCCGCGCCGGTGCGCAGGTCACGCACGTGGCCCTCCACGAGGCCGACCACGCACGACTGACATATACCCATCCGGCAGCCGAAGGGCATCTGCACGCCGGCGCCCTCGCCGGCGTCCATCAACGACGTCGCGGCATCGGCGGCGACGGCGCGACCGCTCCGGGCGAAGGTGACCGTGCCGCCGGCGCCCGCGGGCGCGGCCTTGGACACCGCGAAACGTTCCAGGTGCAGCCGGTCGCCGATGCCCGCCGCCGACCAGAGCTTCTCCGCCTGGGCCAACATGCCCTCCGGCCCGCATGCCCAGGTGTGGCGGTCGCGCCAGTCCGGCACCTCGCGGTCCAGCAGCGCAAGGTCGAGACGGCCCTGCGAGCGGGTCTCCCGAATCGAGAGGCGATACCCCGGATGCTCGGCGGCCAGCGCCGCCAGCTCGGCGCGAAACAGCACGTCGGACTCGGTGGGCGCGGAGTGCACGTGCGCGATGTCGCCAATCTGGTTGCGGCGCACCAAGGTTCGCAGCATCGACATCACCGGCGTGATCCCCGATCCGGCGGTCAGGAACAGGATGGACGGTGGCGCCGGGTCGGGCAGCACGAAGTTGCCCTGCGGGGCGGCCAGCCGGACGATGGTTCCCCGCTCGACGCCCGCCACCAGGTGGGTGGACAGGAACCCTTCGGGCATCGCCTTGACGGTGATGGTCACCGTGCGCGTGGAGCCGGATCCGGACGTCTCGGCCGGGCTGGAGGTCAGCGAATACGACCGCCAACGCCAGCGCCCGTCCATCAGCAGGCCGATCCCGATGTACTGGCCCGGCTGGTAGTCGAAGTTGAAGCCCCACCCCGGCTTGATCACCAGGGTCGCGGAATCCTCTGTCTCGCGGCGCACTTCGAGGATGCGGCCACGGAGCTCTCGCGCCGACCACAGCGGGTTGGCCAGATGCAGATAGTCGTCGGGCAGCAGCGGCGTGGTGATGCGCGCGGCCAGCTTGCGCAGCGCGTGCCAGCCGGGGTGTCGCTCGGCGCCCGCGACCACCGGCCGCTTGGTGTCGACGACGTTGCCCGCGATCGATGGGTTACGTCTGCCCAGGGGAAGCTCCTGCTCACGATGCTGCGTCTTGCTTGCGCTCACCATTGTGGTCGACTCTGTGGGCCTCACGAAACCTACGGTACCGTAACCTACGGTTGCGTAGCCAGCGTTCGGTGGGCCCGATCACATCACACCCTCGGGCCGGGCCCGTCGATCGTCACAGTGCCCACGCGCCCGTCGGGTCGGCGAACCTAGCCGGCCGCACTGGTGGCGAGCGTCAACGCCCGGACCACGGCTTGGCGGGCAAGGTCGATCTTGAATGCGTTCTGGCTCAACGGTTGCGCACCGGACATGGCGGCTTGGGCGGCGGCACGGAACGCCTGCGAACCCGGCGCCTTCCCGACCAGCGTCGCCTCCGATTCGACCAACCGCCACGGCTTGGCCGCTACGCCGCCCAGCGCCATGGTCGCCGACGCGATGACGCCGTCGGACAGCTCGAGGCCGACCGCCACTGATACCAACGCGAACGCATAGCTGTGCCGGTCCCGCACCTTGAGGTACCAGGATTTCGCCGCGTAGGGCGACGGCGGCAGCTCGACACCGACGATCAATTCGGCGGGCTCGAGTGCGTTGTCGACCTCCGGTGTGTCGCCGGGCAGGCGGAAGAACTCGCCGATCGGAATGCGGCGCGCGCCCCTGGGGCCCGCCACGTGCACAACGGCGTCGAGGACCGCCAAGGCCACCGCCATGTCGGAGGGATTTGTGGCCACGCACTGCCGCCCGGCGCCGAGAACGGCGTGCTCCCGGTTGAAGCCATCCAGCGCCGCGCAGCCCGAACCGGGTGCGCGTTTGTTGCACTTCGCGAAGTCGGTGTCCATGAAGTAAGGGCAGCGGGTGCGCTGCAGCAGGTTGCCGCCCGCGGTCGCCATGTTGCGTAGCTGGGTGGTCGCGCCGCTCAGAATCGCGTGGGAGAGAACGGGATAGCGGGTTCGGATCAGCGTGTGGTTGGCGAGCGTGCTGTTCGTGACGCCCGCCTCGATGTACACCCCACCCGCCTCGGTCGCCGTCACCGACGTCAGACCGATTCGGCCGATATCGATCAGCGCTGGCGGCTGGACGACGCCATATTTCATCAGGTCAACGAGATTGGTGCCGCCCGCGAGATAGACGCCCCCCGTTCGGACCACCGCGGTGATCGCGTCGGCCACCGAGGTGGCGCGCTGATAGGCGAACGTCTTCACTGTGGCCTCGCCTCCGCAACCGCCGCGATGGCGTCGACGATGTTCGCGTACGCCCCGCACCGGCAGATGTTTCCGGCCATGCGTTCCTTGATCTCGTTCTCCGTCAGCGGGATCGAGCCCGCCAGCGCCGCCTGGCGGTCACTTTCGAAGGAGACCATGGAGAGATCGCCGCGAGCGTGTTCGCGCAGCATCGCGCGCGCCGACGAAACCTGGCCCGCAGTGCAGTAGCCGCACTGAAACCCGTCGTGCTCGAGGAACGCTTCCTGAAGCGGATCCAGATCGTCGCCGTCGGCGACTCCCTCGATGGTCAGCACTTCCGCGCCATCGATCGACACGGCCAGCGTCAGGCAACCGAGCACCCGCTCCCCGCGCACGGTCACGGTGCAGGCGCCACACAGCCCGTGATCGCAACCCTTCTTGGTGCCGGTCAATTCCAGGCGCTCTCGCAGCAGGTCGAGCAGTGTGGTGCGGACGTCCACGAGTAGCCGGTGCGTCGTACCGTTGACACCCAGCGCGATCTCGCATTCGGCAGCTGCATCCATCAGCCGTTCCCCTCCGGCGTCGCAAACGGCGTCATGAGATGTTCGACGGTGATCGGCAGCTCGCGCAACCTGCGGCCGGTGGCGTGAAAGATGGCGTTGGCGATGGCCGCCGGGACACCGCATACCCCGATCTCCCCGATCCCGCGAACGCCGAGTGGATCCAGCCCGAAATCCGGGGTGTCCACGAAGGAGATGTCGAAGTCGGGACGGTCGGCATGGGTGGGCACGTAATACTCCCCGATCAACTGTGCGGTGGCCGCGTCGTAGGGGACCTGCTCCATCAGCGCCATGCCCAAGCCGAACGTGATGCCGCCCATCACCTGACTGCGCGCGAGTTTCGGGTTGAGGACGCGGCCGCAGTCCAGCACGGCGACCCAGCGTGTCACCGTCGCGCGGCCAATCTGCTCGTCGACTTCGACTTCACAGAAGTGCGCACCGAACGATTGCGAGATCGCGTCGCGTTGATCGCCCGCGTCGGCGGACATGTCGAAGCTCAGCTCTGTTCGGTAGGGCTCGGCCCCGCGGTCGAGTATCGCCGTCACCGGGATCCGCGGGTTGCCACCGGGGCCGACCACGGCGCCGTCGGCGACGGTGAGCAGGTCCGGCGCCAGGCCGTAGAAAGGGGTCCCCTCGTCCCCGCTGACCAGCCTGAGCAGCCGCCGCTTCCATTCCGCCGCCGCCGCGAACACCGCCGAGCCGACCGTCGCGGTGGTCTGGGAGGCGCCGCTATACGGCGCATCGGGATAATCCGAGTCTCCGGAGGCAAACATCAACTGCGACAACGGTAGTCCGCACGCGTCGGCGGCAACCTGGCTCATCGCCGTGCGCACCCCGGTGCCGAGCTCGTGGGTCGCCGAGGCGAAGCGCACCAGCCCGTCCGCTGTGGTGGCCACGCTGCAGGACGCCGGCATCCGCCGGCCAGGGTAGGTCGCGGTGGCCATTCCCCAGCCGATCTGTATCCCCCGACCCGACAACGAGCGGGGCGCCAATGGCCTTTTGTCCCAACCGAATCGCTCGGCGCCCAGGGCATAGCAGTCCTGCAGGTGTGCACCGGACCAGCGCTTCCCGCTGGGCTGGTCGAAGTCGACGTGGTTGCGGATGCGGAGTGCCAGCGGATCCACACCCAGCTCGTAGGCCAGTTCGTCCATGGCCGACTCCAGGGCGAACAGGCCGGGCGCCTCCCCCGGCCCGCGCATGAAGCACGGTGTGGGCGCGTTGATGCGCGCGACTCGGTGCGAGACGACCAGGCGAGGTGAGTGGTACAAGAACCTGCTCGACAGCCCCGTCGGCTCGCAGAAGTGGGCCACGGTGGATGTCTCGGTGACGGTGTGATGCTCGGTGCTGCCCAGCAGTCCGCTGTCAGCGGCAACAAGCGTCACACGCTGCTCGGTGCGCGGCCGGTGCCCGGTCGAGGAGAACATCTGGTTGCGGCTCAGGACGAGCTTGACCGGTCTACCGACCGCGCGAGCCGCGACCGCCACCAGCGCCACGTGCATCCAGAGAAAGCTCTTCGACCCGAACGCCCCACCGACCAGCGGTGCGATCACCCGGACATTCGCCTCGGGTATGCCGAGGTACCCGGCGAGCACGGACCGCTCCCCGGTGATCCAGCGGGTGGTGTCGTGGACGGTGAGTCGGTCACCCTCCCAGGCGGCGATGGTCGAGGACAACTCGATGGGATAGTGCGCATTACGCGGTGTCGCGTAGTGAGAGTCAATCCGGTACGGCAGGCGCGGCTCATCAGGTGCACCGCGGCGGTCCTGCAGCTTCTCCTCCTCCAGCTTCACGAAGTGGTCGGGCAGGTAACTCCCGTACCGAATCCGGCCGTCCTGTTCGTCGGGTGGCTGCGGCCGGGTCAGCGTCTCGGCGGCGCTCAGCGTCGCCGGGCGGTGCTCGTAGTGCAGATCGATAAGTGATGCCGCGTACGTCGCGCGCTCCGGCGAGTCCGCGACCACGAGCGCCATGTGCTGCCCGACATGGTGAACGGTCAGGTCCGACAGCGGGGGCCGCCGCTCGATGGGCACGTCGAACGTGAGGTCCCTTGGAAGCGTGTGCAGTGGAGGGCAATTCAGAGGCGTCAGCACGTACAGGACACCCGGTGCCGCCGCGGCGCGGTCGGCGCCGGCGACCAGTGACTCGACGGTGACCGCCCCCCGGGGGATCTGCGACTGCACGAGGGCCGCATGCGCGACGGAATCGACGACCGTATCCGCGGTGTAGCGGGCACGGCCGGTGACCTTGGCACGACCCTCGACGCGGTTGATGGACAGTCCGACCTGTCGCGCTGGTGGCCGCGTCATCGAGGCGATGCGGCGTCGGTGAGGCGGCCATCGCGTCGAATAGGTGTGACGACACCCGAGTTGGGATACCGGGCACGTCGCGGCATCGACCCCTGGTTCATGGCTGCATGTTAGGCGGAGAGGCGCGATGCCGCCGGGTTCGCATGCCGGGCCTAGAGCAGCTCGAGCAGGAACGGCAGCTCCTGGTTGGCGTACCACGCCAAGTCGTGGTCCTGCGCGTCGCCGACGATCAACTCGGCATCCTCGTCACCCAGGTCGGCGGCGTCGATGGCCTCGATCGCCTTCGTAACCGCCGGCTCGGCGCCCGCGTTGTCGACGTACGCGGCGATCACGTCTGCAAGCGCGACCGGGCCGCTGAGCCGCACCACCGCGTCGTCGAGGTCGGGCCGGTAGGTGACCCCGGATTCGCCGAAGTCGACCTCGGCGGCCAGCACCGCGCGCCGCGGCGGCAGGGATCCGGTGGCGCCGGCGTCATCGGCCAACAGGCGCAGCGAGGCCAGCGCCGCCTCACGCAGCGCGACCTCGGCGAGCTCGTCGTCGTCGCCCTCGGCGTACGCCTCCCGCAGGGCCGGCGTCAGCGCGAACGCGGTGCCGTTGACGGGCCGTACCGAGCCGTCGGCGACGAGCCGCTGCAACATCGCCAGCGTGGCCGGAATGTAGACGAGCGTCACGGTGACACCTGCCGACCCGCTTCGACCGGCTCCGCCGCTCTTGCGATCGTCACGAATCCCCTATCAGTGTGGCCGCGTAGTCGTCGACGTATTTGGACAGCTCACGCGGCGGGCGCCGGTAGTTCCCGCTCACCACCGGCGTCTTGGGGAGTTTGACGCGCGGCCGCTCGACGTCGTGATAGGGGATCGTAGACAGCAGGTGCGCCATCATATTCAGGCGCGCGTGCTTTTTGATGTCCGATTCCACGACATACCAAGGGCTGACCGGGGTATCGGTGTGCACCATCATCTCGTCCTTGGCGCGTGAATAATCCTCCCGCTTGTACAGCGATTCGGTGTCCATCGGGCTCAGTTTCCATTGCCGCACAGGGTCGTTCAGCCGGGCCTTGAACCGCCGGAGCTGCTCGCCCTCCGAAACCGAAAACCAGTATTTGCGCAGCAGGATCCCGTCGTCGATGAGCATCTGCTCGAAGATCGGCGTCTGCCGCAAGAACAGCGCATGCTCTTGGGGCGTGCAGAATCCCATGACCTTCTCCACGCCGGCGCGGTTGTACCACGACCGGTCGAACAACACGATCTCCCCTTTGGCGGGAAGGTGGGCGATGTAGCGCTGGTAATACCACTGGCCGCGTTCCCGGTCCGTCGGCGAGGGCAGCGCCGCGATGCGGGCGACGCGCGGATTGAGGTATTCGGTGATCCGTTTGATCGTGCCGCCCTTGCCCGCCCCGTCGCGGCCTTCGAAAACGACCACCAGGCGCTGGCCGGTATGGCGCACCCACTCTTGCAGCCTCACGAATTCGGTTTGCAACCGGAACAATTCGGCTTGGTATACCTCGTCGGAAATCCTGGGCGCGTTCGGCGCAGTTGATTTCGCCGCCTTCGCCTTGGCGCTCTTCGTCGCGGTGCTCACATCAACGAATGATAGAACCGGCCATCGCTTTTCACTGTGACTAATTACCGGGAAGCTTCCAACAATTCTTCGAGCGACTGGCTCAGCAGGCCGGGCAGCAGCTCGACGTCGCTCATCGCCTCGCGGTCGGCGTTGATGCCGAAATACAGCATGCCGTTGTAGGACGTCACGCTGATGGCCAGCGCCTGGTTGTGCAGCAGGGGCGGGACGGCGTAGGTCTCCAGCAGTTTGGTGCCGGCGATGTACATCTGCGACTGGGCCCCGGGCGCATTGGTGATCAGCAGGTTGAACGTCCGCCTGGAGAAGCTCGGGAAACTGGTGGCGACCCGGATACCCATGGCGTGCAGCGTGGGCGGCGCGAATCCCGACAGGGTGACGATGGTCCTGGCGTCCACCAGGCGCGCGGCCGTCGGGTTCGACTCCGTGGCGTGCGCGATCTGCGACAGCCGGACGACCGGGTTGGGCTCCCCCACCGGCAGGTCCACCAGGAACGGCATCACCTGGCCGATCGCTTGGCCCGGTCCGGTCGCATCGAGCTGGCCTTCGGCGTAGATGGACAGGGGCGCCATCGCGCGCACGGTCGCGGTCGGCGACACCGCCACCCCGCGTGACATCAGCCAGTTGCCCAAAGCGCCGGCGATCACCGCCAGCACCACATCGTTGACGTCGCAGTCGTAGCGCGCGCGCACAGTGCGATAGTCGTCCAGGTTGCAGCTCGCGACCGTGAACCGCCGGTGGCGCGACACGTTGGCATTGAGCGGGCTGCTCGGCGCGGTCCCGCGCGCCACGGTCCGCGCGAAATCGACGACCCGGCGACCCGCGGCCAGCAGTTCACCATTGTTGGTCACCAAACCGCCGATGGTCGACCCGACGGCCTGCAGCTGGGTGGTCGGCCCGACGAACCAGTCGCCGATGGCCCCGAAGATTAGCCGCGCGTTGCCCGGGTCGCGTTCGGGGACCCAGATGTCCTCGGGCAGGGCCGGGAGGCGTCTGGTGCGATCGGCGATGACGTGGTTGATCTCCAGCGCCGCCATGCCGTTGATCAAGGCTTGGTGCGACTTGGTGTAGAGGGCGACCCGGTTCTTGGACAGGCCCTCGACCAGATACATCTCCCACAGCGGCCGCGACTTGTCCAGCGGCCGGGCGGCCAGGCGGGCGACCAGCTCGTGCAGCTGTTCGTCGCTGCCCGGGGAGGGCAGCGCGGAGCGCCGCACGTGGTAGGTGATGTCGAAGTCGGCGTCGTCGATCCACACGGGCCGGGCCGAGCCCACCCGCACCTCACGGACCTTCTGCCGGTAGCGCGGGATCTGCGGCAACCGCCGTTCGACCGTGGACAGCAGCGTCTCGTAGCTCAATCCCGCGCGCGGACGGCGCAGGATCGACAGCGATCCGACGTACATCGGGGTGGCCGTGTTCTCCAGCCGGAAAAACGCCGCGTCCGCCGGGGACAACCGGGTCACCATAGGGAGTTGTCCTCCTCGTCGAATCATCGCCGGCGTCGCTACACGAGATTTCCCGACCACGGTAATCGTCTGGGCGGGGCCGGGCCGAGCGCGGGTACGCGCGCGCCCGAGTTGTGCCATGATGACCACTGCCTGCCACTCTCCAGCGGGCTTCCGGTCCCGGCCGATGAGTTGGAGAGTGCGCGTTGAACACCAATCCTGTCGTGGGTCAGCCCGACGCCTTCGCCGTCCTGCCCGTCGTCGACTACGAGCCCCCGGCACGGGAGGTGCCGCGGAGCGCCCCGGCCTGCCGGCGGTCGTCCCGCGCGCCGTCGGTACGGCGCAGCACCCGCGTCGCGCGCCGGCCCCACCCGCCGGGAAGGCCGACGGCGGAGCCCCGCGCCGCCGCGTCAGGGCAGATGCGGCAGGCCGCGGCCTTCGCCGACGCCGCGCTGCGGCGGGTGCTCGAAGTCATCGACCGGCGCCGCCCGGCCGCCCAGCTGCGCCCGTTGCTGACGCCCAGCCTGGTGGATTCCGTGGTCGCGGTGGGCCATACGACCGCCGGCCACGAGGGCGCCGCGGTGCTGCGGCGGATGCGTCTGCAGCCGGCCGGTCACGGGGACCCCCAGGCCGCGGCCGAGGTCTCCGGCTCCTACAGCCGCGGCAACCGGATCCACGCGATCGCCTGCCGCGTCGAGCGGGTGCCTGCCGGTGCCGGAGGCCGCTGGCTGGTGGTGGCCCTCCACATCGGTTGACCCGACGGATCAGCGCGCAGGACCGCTGGGTGCCAGCGGACCGCCCGCGTAGCGGGTCAGCACCGGCCCCGCGATCGCCATGATGAAGACGTACGACGTCGCCAGCGCGGCGACCGCGGGGATCGACGTGCCCGCCAACCCGATGATGATCAGCGAGAATTCGCCCCTGGCGATGAGCGCGGTGCCCGCGCGCAGCTGCCCGCGCCGCGCCACCCCGTCGCGCCGGGCGGCGAAGATCCCGGTGGCGACCTTGGTGGCCGCCGTGACCGCGGCCAGGATCAGCGCCGCCGGCAGCATCGGGACCAGCGCGTGCGGGTCGACCGAAAAGCCGATCGCCAGGAAGAAGATGGCGGCGAACAGGTCCCGCAGCGGCCCGAGCACTCGACGCGCCCGATCGGCCGTCTCCCCGGTCAGCGTCAGGCCCACCAGGAAGGCGCCCACCGCCGCCGACGCGTGCAGGGATTCGGCCAGGGCCGCCACGATCAGGGTGATGCCCAGCACCCGGAGCAGCAGCTGTTCGGAATCGGGGTGTTCGACCAGCCGGCCGACGTGGTGGCCCCAGCGGTAGGACGCGGCGAAGGCGGCCAACAGTGCGGCCACCGCCGCCACCATGCCGACGACCGCGTGCAGCCAGCCGCCGCCGGCGGCCAGCACGGCGAACAGCGGCAGGTAGGCCGCCATCGCGAAGTCTTCGAGGACCAGCACGGAAAGCACGGCCGGCGTCTCCCGGTTACCGAGCCGGTGCAAGTCCTCCAGCAGGCGGGCGATGACGCCCGAGGAGGAGATGTAGGTGACGCCGGCCAGACACAGGATCGCCACGCCGTCCAGTCCCAGCAGCCAGCCGGCGACGGCGCCGGGCGCCGCATTGAGGACGGCGTCGACGCCCGCGGACGGCAGGTGGTGGCGCAGGCTGGCGGCGAATTCGGCCGCCGAGAACTCCAGGCCCAGGGTCAGCAGCAGCAGCACGACGCCGATGGGCGCGCTCGTCGTGATGAACTGGCCGCCGGCGTCCAGCGGCAGGATCCCGCCCTTGCCCAGCGACAGACCGGCGAGCAGGTACACCGGGATCGGGGACAACGCGAATCGGCGTGCGACGGCGCCCAACACGGCAAGCGTGGCCAGGAGGGCGCCGAGTTGTAGCAACAGCGCCCACGAAACCTGCACCGGCTCAGCCCTTGTCGATTATCTGCTCGACGCCGGCGATGCCGTCCTGGGTGCCGATCACAATCAAAACGTCTCGGGCGTAAAGCATTTCGGCCGGACCGGGCGAGGCGAGCACTTCCTCGTTGCGCACGATCGCGACGATGGAGGCGCCGGTGCGGGTGCGGGCGTGGGTGTCGCCCAACGGGTGCCCTACGAACGGGCTGTGGGCCAGGATGTGGACCTGACCCGTCTCGAGGCCGGGTATTTCGCGGGCCAGCTCGGTGAACCGCTCGGCGATCCGGGGCGCCCCCAGGATCTGGGCCACCGCCTCGGCCTCCTCGTCACTGAGTTGCAGGAGCGGCCGGGCCTTGTCCGGATCGTCGCGGGCATACACAACGAGCTCGAAGTCGCCGCTTCGCCGCGCGATGATGCCGATGCGGTCGCCCTTGTGATCGGTGAACTCGTAGCGAAGGCCGACGCCCGGCAGCAGCACCTCCTTGACATCCATACCGTCAATCCTGACAGGCCGGCCGGTGGCGCGGTCGCCGGATCGCGGGGCTCCTAGAGAATTCCTGAAGAGTCAGCCCTGGCGGGCCATCCCCGCGGGCTGGCGGCGCGGTATCGGCAGCAGCATCGACACCTCGCGCCGGTAATCGCGGTATTGGGGGCCCAGCGATGCGACCAGGTCACGCTCCTCCAGCTGGGTGGCGATCAGGATGTAGCACGTCATGCCGATCGAGAACAGCAGATGCCCGGCCGTCATGACGGGCGCGGCCCAGAACGCGATGACCATCCCGAGCATCAGGGGGTGGCGCACCACGCGGTAGAGCAGGCGGACGCGGAATTCGATGCTGGTGTAAGGCTTCTGGCGCGACGCCAGGTACACCTGCCGGAGCCCGAACAGGTCGAAATGGTTGATCAGGAACGTCGCCAGCAGCGCTATCGCCCAGCCGAGCCAGAACAGCGCCCACAGCACCGCGCGGACGGCGGGCACCCGCACGTCCCAGAAGACGGTCGGCATCGTTCGCCATTGCCAGTACAGCAGGGCCAACACCGCGCTGGACAGCAGCACGTAGGTGCTGCGCTCGATCGGCGACGGCACGACGCGGACCCACCATCGCTTGAACGCGGGCCGGGCCATCACGCTGTGCTGGACCCCGAACGCGACGATCAGCGCCGTGTTGACCAGCACCGCCTCGGTGATGGGTGCGGCGAGCCCGCGGTCGACGCTTCGTGGCACCGCCAGGTTGCCCACGAAACCGATCAGATACAGGAAGGCCGCGAGGAAGAGCAGGTACGCCGCGGCGCCGTAGCCAAGCGTCAGATATCGCTTCATGGGCCAAGTGTCCGCCGCGTGCACCCGCCCGCCTATAGGTCGATTGCCTCATCTTGGCGGAAGCGGCCCCTAGGCATTTTTGACCAGTCCGTGACGCAGCGCGCCCGCCTGGGCCGCGTCGAGTGGACTATCGGCTCAGCGGCGCTTGACCGATTTGGGCGGCTTGGCCCCGCGACCCTGCTGCCGTGCGGCCGCACGGCGCTCGCGCCGGGAGCCTCCCCCCGCGACGCCCGCCGGCGTCTTCTGGCCGTCGCCGCCGTTGCGCTGGACCTGCGCCGAGCCGTCCTCGGACGGGCCGGAATAGGTCAGGGCCGGTTGCTGGTCGTCGATTCCCTTGGCGCGCAACTGGGCTGGAGGCTCTTCGCGCACGGGCGGCGCGGTGTCGCCCTGGTCTGCCGCGGTTGCGAGGTCCTTGAGCCCCTCGGGCGCCTCCATCGGCGCGACCTGCGGCGACGGCACCGCCTCGACGGTGACGTTGAACAGGAACCCGACCGACTCCTCCTTCATCCCGTCGAGCATCGCCATGAACATGTCGTAGCCCTCGCGCTGGTACTCCACCAGCGGATCGCGCTGCGCCATGGCGCGCAGCCCGATGCCCTCCTTGAGGTAGTCCATCTCGTAGAGGTGTTCGCGCCACTTGCGGTCGATGACGTTGAGCAGCACGTTGCGCTCCAGCTGCCGCATCGCACCCTCGCCCGCGATCTCCTCGAGCTCGGCTTCCCTTGCCGCATAAGCGCGTTCGGCGTCCTTGAGTAGCTCGTCGAGCAGCTCCTCGCGGGTGAGGTCGTCGCGCTCGGAGTCACCGTCCAGGCGCATCAGGGTCTCGTGGTCGATGCCGACCGGGTACAGCGTCTTGAGCGCGGTCCACAACGCCTCCAGGTCCCAGTCCTCGGCGTAACCGTCGGCGGTCGCGCCGTTGACGTAGGCGGTGACCACGTCGCGGACCATGTCCAGCGCCTGCTCCTTGAGGTTCTCGCCTTCCAGGATGCGGCGGCGCTCGGCGTAGATCACCTTGCGCTGCTGGTTCATCACCTCGTCGTACTTGAGGACGTTCTTTCTGACCTCGAAGTTCTGCTGCTCGACCTGGGTCTGTGCGCTCTTGATCGCCCGGGTGACCATCTTGGCCTCGATCGGCACGTCGTCGGGCAGGTTCAGCCGGTTGAGCATCGCCTCCAGCGCGGCCCCGTTGAACCGGCGCATGAGCTCGTCGCCCAGCGACAGGTAGAAGCGGGACTCGCCCGGGTCGCCCTGACGGCCGGAGCGGCCGCGCAGCTGGTTGTCGATGCGCCGCGACTCGTGACGCTCCGTGCCCAGCACGTACAGGCCGCCGGCCTCGACCACCTCGGCGGCCTCCTTGCCGGCCTCCTCCTTGACCTTGGGCAGCTCCTCGTGCCAGGCCGCCTCGTACTCTTCCGGGGTCTCCACCGGATCGAGGCCGCGCTCGCGCAGCCGCAGGTCGGTGAGGAAGTCGACGTTGCCGCCCAGCACGATGTCGGTGCCTCGGCCGGCCATGTTGGTGGCCACCGTGATCCCGCCGCGGCGGCCCGCCACGGCAACGATGCCGGCCTCCTGCTCGTGGTACTTGGCGTTGAGCACGTTGTGCGGGACGCGGCGCTTCTGGAATTGCCGCGACAGGTACTCCGAGCGCTCCACGCTGGTGGTACCGATCAGGACGGGCTGGCCCTTCTCGTAGCGCTCGACGACGTCGTCGACCACCGCGATGTACTTGGCCTCCTCGGTCTTGTAGATGAGATCGGACTGGTCGGTGCGGACCATCGGCTTGTTGGTGGGGATGGGCACCACGCCCAGCTTGTAGATCTCGTGCAGCTCGGCCGCCTCGGTCTGCGCGGTACCGGTCATGCCGGCGAGCTTGTCGTAGAGCCGGAAGTAATTCTGCAGCGTGATGGTGGCCAGCGTCTGGTTCTCGGCCTTGATCTCGACGTGCTCCTTGGCCTCGATGGCCTGGTGCATGCCCTCGTTGTAGCGGCGGCCGTAGAGCACACGGCCGGTGAACTCGTCGACGATGAGCACCTCGCCGTCGCGGACGATGTAGTCCTTGTCGCGGTTGAACAGCTCCTTGGCCTTCAGCGCGTTGTTAAGGTAGCTGACCAGCGGAGAGTTGGCGGCCTCGTAGAGGTTGTCGATGCCGAGCTGGTCCTCGACGAACTCGACGCCGAGTTCGTGCACGCCGACGGTGCGCTTGCGCAGGTCCACCTCGTAGTGGACGTCCTTCTCCATCAGCGGCGCCAGCCGGGCGAACTCGAGGTACCAGTTCGACGCGCCGTCGGCGGGCCCGGAGATGATCAGCGGGGTGCGGGCCTCGTCGATCAGGATGGAGTCGACCTCGTCGACGATCGCGAAGTTGTGCCCGCGCTGCACCAGGTCGTCCAGCGAATGCGCCATGTTGTCGCGCAGGTAGTCGAAGCCGAACTCGTTGTTGGTGCCGTAGGTGATGTCGGCGTTGTAGGCCACCCGGCGCTCGTCGGGCGTCATCTGGGCCAGGATCACGCCGACGTCCAGGCCGAGGAAGCGGTGCACGCGGCCCATCCACTCGCTGTCGCGTTTGGCCAGGTAGTCGTTGACCGTGACGACGTGCACGCCCTTGCCGCCGATGCCGTTGAGGTAGGCCGGCAACACCGAGGTCAGGGTCTTGCCCTCACCGGTCTTCATCTCGGCGACGTTGCCGAAGTGCAGCGCCGCCGCGCCCATCACCTGCACGTCGAAGGGGCGCTGGTCGAGCACCCGCCAGGCCGCCTCGCGGGCCACCGCGAACGCCTCGGGCAGCAGGTCGTCGAGGCTTTCGCCGTCGGCGTGCCGCTTCTTGAACTCGTCGGTCTTGGCGCGCAGCTCCGCGTCGGTCAGCTTTTCGACCTCGTCGGACAAGGTGTTGACGTAGTCAGACACCCGCTTGAGACGCTTGAGCATGCGACCTTCGCCGAGGCGCAGCAACTTCGACAGCACGGTGTTGTCCCCTTTGGGATGTGCCCCTGTTGGTAGGAGTCTCTATAAGGCGACTCCCATGGTAGGTGACAACCCCGCGAGGGCCGCCCAACCTCAGGATGGCCTGCTCAGGAGAGCCTGATCAGCCCGTAGTCGTAGCCGTGGCGGCGGTAGACCACGCACGGCCGTTCGGTCTGCTTGTCGTGGAACAGGAAGAAGTCGTGCCCGACGAGCTCCATCTCGTAGAGCGCGTCGTCGACCGTCATCGGCGTGGCCGGGTGCTCCTTGGTCCGCACGATGCGGCCGGGCTCGTGGTCGGTCTCGGTGCCGTCGCCGTCGACGGGCGGCTCCGGCAGAAGTTCCTGCGGCGGCGCCGGCACCACCGCGGTGGCGGCGGCCAGCGACACCGGCGTCTTGTCGCCGTAGTGGACCTTGCGGCGGTCCTTGGCGCGGCGCAGCCGGTTCTCCAGCTTGTCGACCGCGGACTCGAACGCCGCGTAGAAGCTGTCGGCGCAGGCCTCGGCCCGGCTTACCGGCCCGCGGCCGCGGGCGGTGATCTCCACGCGTTGACACGATTTGCGCTGGCGCCGGTTGGGCGCGTGTTTGAGCTCGACATCGAAGAGGTAGATGGAGCGATCGAACCGCTCGAGGCGGGCGAGTTTCTGGGAGACGTAGACGCGGTAGTGGTCGGGGATTTCTACGTTGCGGCCCTTGATGACGACTTCGGCGTCGGTCGTCGGTTGAGCTTGGCCGTCGGTGTGCGTCGGCGGTTGGTCGAGAATCTGACCGGAATCCACGGATAGCCTTGACATACGTGACAACTCGTTTCTCTTTCACGTCGCACGCGCCCTGCGTGCCCGGCTTACTACGACGCGCCGACGAGGTGGGAGAGCGGTCCTCTGAAACAAGTCACCGCCGCAGGCTGCTCGCCGATGCAAGGTGTCGAATACTCACCCCTTCCCGCGAGTGGGGTCTCAACCTGGGAATGTCGCGACCAGTGAGTCAGACCAGTGAGTCGATTGATGTTGTTCTCGACGTTAGCTCTTGTTCGCCTCGCCATGCCACTGATTTCGCGGAGCTGTTGCGAGTTCTTCACATACTCTTGGCGACCGCACAGCCTCACGCGACCGCGACCGTCAGCACGGCGCCGACCCGCACGCCGGCGGCGCCCAACACCCGCACCGACTCGCGCGCCGTCGCCCCGGTGGTGACGATGTCGTCGACGATCAACGCCTCGGTGACCGGTCGCCGTCCCCGCAGCAGCACCCGCCCCGCGACGTTGCGCTCGCGGGCGGTGATGCCCAGGCCCACCGAGTCGCGAACCAGCGCCCGCATCCGCAGCGCCGGGACGACGGCGATCCCCGGGTGGCCGGCCACGGCGGTGCGCGCCAGCCGGGCGACCGGGTCGCCGCCGCGCCGGCGCGCCGCCGCACGACGCGTCGGAGCCGGCACGACGGTCAGCGGTGTCTCGACGATCCCCCACGACAGCAGCCGGTGCACGCCGGTGGCCAGCGCGGCCGCCAACGGCCCCACGAGGTCGCCGCGGCCGTGCTCCTTGAGCCCCAGGATCGCCTGCCGGCGCGCGCCGGCGTAGCGGCCGAGCGCGAACACCGGCACCTGCGGGTCGACCCGCGGGCTCACCACGTGCGGCTGGTCGGCGGCCACCGACAGCTCCCGGGCGCAGGCGTCACACCAGCGGGTCGACGGGGCCCCGCAACCGCCGCACTGCAGCGGCAGGATGAGGTCGAGCATGACCGCCAGTCTCGGCGTCAGGGGTGACAACACCGAAACGCCTTGACACCGAGATCGACGTTGGCGCGCCCCTTACTCGCACTTTCTCACGCTGGCGTCGATTTCGGCGGTGGCGGCGCTACGCCGCGCTTGCGATCGCCACTAGCCCGATGGTGGCGACCCGCCGCGCCCGGCTACGCCGCGCTTGCGATCGCCACTAGCCCAATGGTGGCGACCCGCCGCGCCCGGCTACGCCGCGCTTGCGATCGCCACTAGCCCGGCAGCACCGGGGCCGCCCCGAACACCGTCAGCCCGGGCACCTCCGACCAGCCCTGCTGGCTTTCGGCCGCCGACGCCGAGTACTGCAGCACCCCTTGCGGGGCCCCGACGTAGATCGTCGACGGGTTGGCCGCGACGGTCAGCACCGGCATCTGCAGCCCGCGGGCCGGCGCGTCGGAGTTCACCCCGTCGAGGTTGACGTAGGAGACGGGATGGCTGGCGTCGGTGCGGGTCACCACGATGTCGTCGCCGGTGCGCCAGGACAGCGAGACCACCGAATTGCCCAGCCCGAAGCCGAGCCGCCGCGGGTAGGTCAGGGCGAACTGGCCGGCCTGGGTCTGCTCGACGCTGGCCAGCACCACCTGGCCGCCGATCACCATCGCGGCGCGGGTGCTGTCGCGGGACAGCTGCAGATCGGTGATCGGCCCCGGGAAGCGGCTGGCCACGGCGACGGAATCGACCGGGATGCGGGCGGGTTGCCCGGAGGCCGGCTCCTGAATCGCGCGCAGCACGTTGTTGCCGTCAACCACGGTCCAGACCGCGTCGTCCAGCGACCAGCTGGGCCGCGTCAGGCTGTGCCCGTCGGCGGACTGGACCGCCTCACCGCCGAGGTCGCCGATCCACAGCGACGCCGCTTCGTCGGGCGCGCCCCGGTGCAGCGTGACGACGGACGCCACCTGCCGCCCGCTGCGGGAGAGCGCGGCGCCGGTCTGGTCACCCATCCGCCCGAAGGCCCCGGACACGTTGGTGAAGCGCTGTCCGTCCAGTGACACCAGCGAGCCGTTCACCAGGGCATGCAGGCCGGCGCCGGCGCCGTCGGCCACGCCGGGGTCGGTGGCCGCGACGTCGGAGGTCGTCCACCCTTCGGCGAACCTGTCGTCCAGCGGCGCGCCGTCGGCGTTGATCACATACGGGCCCCGGATGTCGGCCCGGGCCAGCGTCCAGATGATCTGCGCGGCAAGCAATTGCCTGCTGTGCGGGTCGGTGGTGGACAGCTTCTCCAGGTCGATGCGCGCGCCGCCGTAGCCGCGCCCGATCCCGTTCTTGCCGCCGTCGGCGCGAGTCACCGGCCCGCGCAGCCGCAGCGGCGGGGCGAGCAGGTTGCGGACGGTGTGCGCCATCTCCGGGCGCGGGCCGCCGATCAGCTTGGAGACCAGCTCGGTGGCGAGTTGGTCGTGATCGGCGACCGCGACGTAGCGCGGATCGGGCACCACCGTCTTGCCGGTGGGGTCGGCGAAGTACAGCGTGTTGCGCTTGTAGGTCGCCTGAAACTGCTGCCAGTCCAGGAACACCCCGTTGGGCAGCCGGTCGATCCGCCACCCGCCCGAAGTCTTGACCAACTCGATCGGGCCCGGGTCGGGCAGCACCCCCTCCGCCGTCTCGAACACCCCCATGTCCGACAGCGACCCCAGAATGTCCGCCCGCATGTTCGCCGAAACCCGTTCGGCCGCACGGGTTTCCACGAATACCACGTGGTCGATCAGCAGGGCGCTGCCGGCGTCGTCCCAGGCGTTGGACGCCGACTGGGTGAGGAACTGCCGGGCCGCCAGATGCCGGTTCGCGGGATCGGCTGTGGCCTTGAGGAATTCGCGCAGCAACACGTCGGGATCCATGCCCGGCGTCGGCTTGGGCAGGTTCGACGGGGCCGGCCGTTCGACGGTGCCGATGGCCTGGGGGGCCGACGAGCTGGGCACCCCCGCGCACCCGGCCAGCACCACCGCGAGGACCAACAGCCCGAGCAGGCGCCGCATCACCCGCTCCTCTCGGCGTGTTCGCGCTGACGCGACCGGTCTTTGGTCTGCTGCGGGCCCGTCGCCGTCGTCGCGGTGGGCGGAATGGGCTTCATGGGCAGCGGGCTGGGCCTGGCGATCAGCGTGGAGGACGCCCGCCTGCACCAGGGCCGGCTGGAGGCGTGGGGTGAGCCCGGTGAGGGCTCGTGTTTCCGGCTCACCCTTCCGCTGGTCCGCGGCCACAAGGTCACCACCAGCCCGCTGCCCATGAAGCCCATTCCGCCCACCGCGACGACGGCGACGGGCCCGCAGCAGACCAAAGACCGGTCG
>NZ_LZJM01000205.1:0-1582 GCF_001667665.1 Mycobacterium sp. E342 | reverse complement strand
TCATGGTGCTCGATGCCCTACCGTTGACGGTCAACGGCAAACTCGACACCCGCGCCTTGCCCGCACCCGACTACACCAGCGCCCCCTATCGCGCCCCGGCCACCCTCACCGAAGACATTCTGGCCGGCATCTACGCCCAAATCCTCGGCCACGACCGCGTCGGACTGGACGACTCCTTCTTCGATCTGGGTGGGGACTCGTTGTCGGCGATGCGCCTGATCGCGGCCATCAACAATTCTTTGGATGCCAACCTGTCGGTGCGGGCGGTGTTTGAGGCGCCCACCATCGCCCAGTTAGCACCCCGCATCCAGGCCGGGGGTGGGGGTGGGCTGGCCCCGCTGACGGCCCAGCAGCGGCCGGCAGTGGTGCCGTTGTCGTTTGCCCAGTCCCGGTTGTGGTTTATCGATCAGTTGCTGGGCCGGTCTGCGGTCTACAACATGCCCATCGCGGTACACCTCACGGGGCCACTCGACGTGGACGCCCTGCAGGCTGCGCTCGGTGATCTAGTGGCCCGCCATGAAAGCCTGCGCACCCTGTTCCCCACGATCGACGGGATCCCCCACCAGCAGGTGGTGCCGGTCGAGCAGGCCGAGTTCGGCTGGGCGGTGATCGACGCCGGTGAGTGGACGCACGAGCGGCTCGAGGAGGCCATCGCCGCGGCGGCAGAATACTGGTTCGATCTGGCAACCGAAATCCCGATCCACACCGAGCTTTTCCGGTTGGGCCCCGATGAGTATGTGTTGGTGGCGGTGGCCCACCACATCGCCGCCGACGGCTGGTCGACCACACCACTGATACGAGATCTGGGTGTGGCCTATACCAGCCGCGCTCAAAGCCAGACTCCAAGTTGGGCGCCGTTGGCGGTGCAGTACGCCGACTACACACTCTGGCAACGTGAGCAGTTCGGTGACCTCGACGACCCACACAGCCGCATCGGCGGACAGCTGGGCTACTGGCAGCACGCGTTGACCGGGATGCCCGAACGGCTGGTGTTGCCCACGGATCGGCCCTATCCGGCGGTGGCCGATCACCGGGGGGCCAGCCTCCCGATCGAGTGGCCCGCCGAGCTGCAGCAGCAGATCACCCAGCTGGCCCGCACCCACAACGCCACCAGTTTCATGGTGCTCCAAGCCGCCCTAGCAGTCTTGTTGGCCAAACTCAGCACCAATACTGATGTGGCCGTCGGGTTCCCGATCGCCGGCCGGCGCGACCCCGCTCTAGATGAGCTGGTCGGGTTTTTCGTCAACACCCTGGTGCTACGGGTCGATCTGACCCGCGACCCCAGTGTGACCGAACTCCTTGGCCAGGTGCGGGCGCGCAGCCTGGCCGCCTTCGAGCACCAGGATGTGCCCTTCGAAGTCTTGGTGGAACGGCTGCACCCGGCCCGCAGCCTGGCCCATCACCCGCTGGTGCAGGTGATGCTGGCCTGGCAACACCACAACCTGACCGACCTGGGCCTGGGGGAGCTACAAGCCAACCCCATACCGGTGCAAACCCACACCGCCCGCATGGATTTGACATTCTCTCTGACCGAGAACTTCACCGACGCCGGCCAACCGGCCGGGATTAGTGGGGCGGTGGA
>NZ_LZJM01000204.1:0-738 GCF_001667665.1 Mycobacterium sp. E342 | reverse complement strand
GTCCGGGCGATCTCGCGAATCGTGGTGCGCGAATAGCCATTCTCGGCCACGCATCGCATCGCGGCGGTGATGATGCGGGCCCGGGTCTGCTCACCGTCGGCACCCACCGGGCGGCCCAATCGCGGCGGCGTGGCGCTCATGCGGCGGGAAGCACGTGGCAGCTCCGTCCATCACGCACTACGCACCTCCGCGGCGAAGCCGGAACTAATCGATCACTCGATTATATTCGACTGTGTCGGGCACCGAGAGCCGGCGGACGGGACGCGCGAGTGAGGACAGCACGGTGACGCGGGCGCAACGGGGACGTCCGGTCGGTGCCAGCGGCGAGGAGACGCGGCAGCGGATCGTCGTTGTCACCATGCGATGCGTGGCCGAGAATGGCTATTCGCGCACCACGATTCGCGAGATCGCCCGGGCGGCGAACATCACCAGCGGAAGCCTGTACCACTACTTCCCGAACAAGTCCGAATTGCTGGACGCGGCCGTCGAGGACATCGAGCGCATCGCGGTGCCGCGGCTGCGAGCCGCCGCCGCGGGTTCCGGCGGCGTGGTCGAGCGCATCGCGGCGGTGCTGGACGAGGCGAGCCGGCTGATGCGCGAGCATCCGCATCTGGCCGCATTCGATCGCGCGGTCCGCGCGGAAAGCGACGAGCACCCGGGCCGCGGCCGACCGGAGTACCCCGGGCTGAAAGCGTTGCGCGACACCGTCGCCGAGATCATCGGGGACGCCCGGGCCCG